>SBAV01000089.1 GCA_005239965.1 Methylobacter tundripaludum | reverse complement strand
TCCCTGAATAATTTTATTAACTTTAACAAAAGCGGCGGTTTCCATTAGCGGCTTTTCATCGGGCAAAAATTCATCAAATTTCAGAAAAAACAAAAACTGCATCACATTGGGCGCTTCGTCTGTTAATTTAAACAATAAATCAACGATGTCGCGCAATTGTTCAGACGATTTTTGATTCCGGCGCCTAATATCATCAATCGATATATTCAGGCTATCGATAATGTTTGCATATAAAGCAGCAGCTATCGCTTGTTTAGTGGGAAAATGTTGATAGAGGACAGACAGCGTTTTTATACCGGCAGCATGTTTAATATCAATTAACGAGGTATTGAAATAGCCTTTTTGAGTAAATAACTTTAAAGCTGCCAGTAATATTTGATCCTGAGTTTCAACTTTTATGTGCGAGTCTTGTTTTTCTTGATCCATTCTTCTTCTATTTTTAGTAAAAAACCCAGAAGGCTTTTTTTTATAATGTACTTGGGGCTTAACGCAAAGGTATCTATCCGAACCCGTTGAATATGTAAATTATTTTTGTGCTATCACCGAAAATGCCGATCTCAAGTAGTTAATCATAGACCATAATGTCAGTATGGCAGCGATATACAGTAAAGCATAACCGCAGTAGTTTATCGGAATGCCAAAAAGGTCTTCACGAAACAGCAACATACCAATTGCCAGCATTTGCGTGGTTGTTTTCCATTTTCCTAACTGAGACACCTTAACAGTTGCCTGTTCACCAATTTCGGCCATCCATTCCCGAAGCGAGGCGATAGTGATTTCCCTACCGATAATAACAGCCGCCGGGATCGCCAAATAGGCACTGGCCTGTTGTTGAACCAACAGCACCAAAACAATAGCGACCATAAGCTTGTCAGCAACAGGATCTAAAAATGCGCCAAAAGGGGTTTCCATCTGCATTTTTCGGGCAAGATAGCCATCCAACCAATCCGTAATGCCGGCTGCCAAAAAAATTAACATACAAGCCACATTAGAAGATTGCCAAGGCACATAAAAAACCACCATTAACAAAGGAATTAAAGCGATCCTCAGCAGTGTCAGATTTGTCGGTAAGTTATATTCAATTTTCATCTTGATGAAATAAAGCGTAAATGCGTTGTGCCAATTGCCGGCTAATCCCGTCTACACTGCAAAGTGCATCGATTCCCGCGCTTGCCACACCTTGCAGCCCCCCAAACTGTTTCAACAAAAGCTGACGGCGCTTAGGCCCCAATCCTGCCACTTCTTCCAACACCGATTGTTTCATGGTTTTGGCGCGGCGCTGTTTATGCCCGGTTATGGCAAATCTGTGGGCTTCATCACGGATATGTTGAATTAATAACAGGGCACCGGATCGTGGATTGATGTCCAAAGGCTGATCCTTCCCTGCCATGATTAATTTTTCCATACCGGGCTTTCTATCAGGCCCTTTCGAAACGCCGACTATCATAACACTGTTTATGTCTAATTCTGCCAATGCCTTTTGCGCGGCAGCAACCTGACCTTTGCCGCCGTCAATAAACAAAATATCGGGCGCTTCAATTTCATTTTGTTTAATGCGTTTAAAACGCCGGTATACTGCCTGATGCAGCGCCGCGTAATCGTCACCTGGCGTTATGCCTTCGATATTAAACAGACGATAAGCCGATTTTACCGGCCCTTCCCGATCAAACACCACGCAGGACGCCACAGTTTGCTTGCCTTGCGTATGGCTGATATCGAAACATTCCAAGCGTTTAGGCACTTCCTGGCTGGTCAATGCTTCTTGTAGGCCAAGAAACCGTGCATAACTGTCTTGCTTATTCGAAAGCTGACTTAACAGCGTATTTTCGGCATTGGTCATGGCCATTTGCAGCCATTTTAACCGTTCTCCTCGCACCCGTGGGGAAATCGTTACTGCATGTTTGGCCTGCATCGCCAAAACATCCATCAATAATGCCGACTCTTCCAGTTCATGACTGACAATAAACTCGTGCGGCACAGGTTTATCAAAATAATATTGCGTGATAAATGCCTGGATAACCGCCGCAGGATCGTTTTCACCGGTCATTTTAGGAAAAAATGCCTTATTGCCCAAGTGCTGGCCATTACGGATAAAAAACACCTGGATACAGGCCAGATTGGCCTTTGTTGCACAGGCAATAATATCGACATCACCTTTCTCACCCTCAATAAAATGCTGTTCCAACACCAAGCGCAATTTTGCAATTTGATCCCTAAAATTGGCGGCCAGCTCATAATCCAGCGCATCGGCTGCTTTTTCCATGTTCAATATCAACTGATCGACCAGCGCACCGCCCTTACCTTCTAAAAATAATACGGTATTATCAACATCATGCGCGTAACTGACTTTATCAATCAACCCTACGCATGGCCCTGTACAACGTTTGATCTGATATTGCAGGCAAGGCCGCGTACGGTTGTTATAAACAGAATCATCACACTGCCGGATGGGAAAAATCCTTTGCAACAGCTTTAGGCTTCCTTTAGCGGCACTGGTGCTAGGATAAGGGCCAAAATATTTGCCTGATTTTTTTTTGGCACCACGATGTAAAGTAATTTGCGGAAAATCGTGGTGTTGGGATAAATAAATGTACGGATAAGAGCGATCATCCCGCAAACAAATATTATAACGCGGTTTGTGCCTTCTGATTTGTTGCGCTTCCAGCAACAAAGCTTCATTTTCCGTGTGGGTTACTGTGACCTCAATGCTGCTTATTTTGGTCACCATTGCCTGTTGCTTGGTTGAAGCGCTTTGCGCCCTAAAATAACTGGAGACCCGATTTCTAAGATTTTTGGCTTTGCCAATATAAATAATTTCGCCTTGATTGTTCAGCATTTTATAAATGCCTGGCCGTGTGGTCAGGCTTTTTAAAAATGCAGGGATATCAAACGAACTTTCAGTACTCTCAACGCTCACACAAATGCTCGATTCTTTAAACAGATTATTCAGGGTATTGGCATTCTTTTACACAGTGCTTTACTATGGGCAAAAAATCGCAATACAGCAACTCCGTACTATTCAGTGGTTCAATGATCAGCTTAGAAATAATTTTCAGTACCGATGGCGCATTATCCAAAATGATACCCGGCTATCAGCCGCGCTCGGCACAAATTGAAATGGCACAAACCGTTGCCTCGGCAATCGATGGCCAGCAAAATTTAATTGCTGAAGCCGGCACCGGTACTGGCAAAACTTTTGCCTATTTAATACCGGCCATTTTATCTGAAAAAAAAGTGATTATTTCAACAGGCACCAAAAATCTTCAAGATCAACTGTTTAATAACGATTTACCCCTTATCCGTAAAGCCCTCAAAGTCCCTTTTACGGCGGCATTGTTGAAAGGCCGCAGTAATTATTTGTGCAAATACCGGCTAAAAGATGCGTTTGACTATATCCGTGGTTACAGCAAAGAAGAAGCCATCGCTTTGGCGAAAATAAACACCTGGGCACAAGCCACACGGATTGGCGATATTGCCGAAATGCCTGATATTGCTGAAGGTGATCCAGCTTGGCAGCGCACGACTTCCACAGTGGACAATTGCCTGGGGCAAGAATGCCCCAATTACGATGACTGTTTTCTGGTAAAAGCCCGTAGGCGGGCCCAAGAATGTGACCTTTTGGTGATTAATCACCATTTGCTGTGTGCCGACTGGTCAATAAAAGAAAGCGGTTTTGGTGAGCTGTTACCGGCTGCCGAAATTGTCATTGTTGATGAGGCGCACCAATTGGCGGATACCGCCTCCAACTTTTTAGGCATCACCATTAGCAGCAAAAGATTGACTGACCTGGCCAACGATACCCGCCAGGAATATTTCAAGGACGCCACCGATATGCCGGCACTACGTAGCGCATCGGAAGATTTGGAAAATGATGTCAAAGAGTTACGGTTGGCCTTCGGTGTTGATGCCAAGCGAGGCGAATGGCAAGACATTATCAATAACCCTAAGATTATCAATAGACTGGATAAAGTCAAAACCCAGTTGCAGAGCTTAACCGACCAGTTGGAACTCGCCTCGGTGAAAACCAAGGGTTTGGAGTCGTGTTTTAAACGTGCCGACGACTTGCTGCAGCAATTAACCATTATTCTTGATGATAACAGTGGCAACTGGATACGCTGGTACGAAACCTACAAAAAAACCTTTACCTTCAGCCGCACGCCTTTGGATATCGCCAGCGATTTCCGGCATTTTATGCAGCAATATCAGGCTACCTGGATATTCACTTCCGCCACCTTGAGCGTGGCCCATAATTTTGACCATTTTGCCAATAGCTTGGGACTTACCAACACCTGCAACAAAAGCTGGGACAGCCCTTTTGATTATCCCAACCAATCGTTGTTCTATCATCCCAAAGGTTTGCCGCAACCCAACTCACCGAATTTTATCCCCGACATTATCGAGTTTGCCTTACCGGTGTTGCAAGCTAGCCGTGGACGGGCGTTTTTTCTGTTTACCAGTCATCGCGCCCTCAAACAGGCTGCTGAAATATTAGAATATCAACTCGATTATCCGTTATTGATTCAGGGCAGCTATCCCAAAATGCAATTACTGGAACAATTTAAAAAACTCGGCAATGCCGTATTGCTGGGTACATCCAGCTTTTGGGAAGGCATCGACGTCAGGGGCGAGGCTTTATCGTGTGTTATTATAGATAAATTACCGTTTGCATCCCCAGGCGATCCGGTGTTAAAAGCGCGGCTGGACGCCATGACCCAACAAGGGCGCAATCCATTTTTTGAACACCAACTGCCTGCCGCCATCACCGCTTTGCGGCAAGGCATTGGGCGTTTGATCCGTGATGTTAATGATCGCGGCGTATTGATGATCTGCGACCGGCGCTTGTTAAAGAACAGTTACGGCCAACTGTTTTTAGACAGCGTGCCAGCCATGAAACGTACGCGAGACATTGACGACGTGCGTGACTTTTTCCAAAGCCAGACGACAGAATGAAATTATTAGCCGTAGAAACTGCAACAGAAGCCTGTTCCGCCGCCTTGTTTATTGATGGCGACATTATTGAGCGCTTTGAAGTCGCCCCGCAGCAACATACCAAGCTCATTCTGCTGATGATTGATTCACTGTTGGCAGAAGCTGGATTAAAACACACTGACCTGAATGGCTTGGCATTTGGTTGTGGACCGGGGTCGTTTACCGGCGTGAGGATTGCCACTGGCATCATCCAAGGCATTGCTTTTGCGCTTGATTTAAAAGTGGTTCCGGTTTCCACCTTGGCGGCATTGGCGCAAGGTTTTTTCAACAACAATACTTCGGATTTGGATGTGGTTTTTTCGGCGATGGATGCGCGTCTAGGGGAAATTTTCTGGGGTGTGTATCAGCGTGATGCACAAGGTTATGCGCGGTTAATAGGGCAGGAAGCGGTTACACCGGCCAGTCATGTTGTTTTTCCCGATTTAACGGGCGTTGGTGTAGGCTCAGCTTGGGCTATGTATCAAGATGAACTTAAGACGCGGTTAGGCGATAGGGTCAGTTATTACGAAACCCAGCATTTGCCAAATGCGCGAACCGTTGCCCAGTTAGGTGTACACGGTTTCGAGCAAGGTTTGGCTGTTAATGCTGAACAGGCTATGCCGGTGTATTTGCGGGACAAGGTTGCTAAAACGGAGTTGGAGCGGAAAACAGCGCAGTAGGGCACGGTCACGTGACATTCACCGCGGCACCGGTTGATAGCAATGAACGAAACCGGTTAACCCAACTACACAGCTGCTGTAAGATCCACCAAGCCAAGCCGCTGAATTAATGCCACACACTTCTATAGTTAATAGCAAGCTTATGGTATAATTAATAGTTTAAATCACCTGAAGAGAATAACATGGCTAAAGAAGATCAAATTGAAATGGAAGGCAAGGTCATTGATACCCTGCCCAACACTATGTTCCGTGTCCAGCTTGAGAACGGCCACATCGTTACGGCGCACATCTCCGGTAAAATGCGTAAACATTACATCCGCATCTTAACCGGCGATAGCGTTAAAGTGGAAATGACGCCTTACGATTTAACCAAAGGCCGCATTTCATTCCGTATGCGTTAATACCCATACTCGCTGTTTTCAGAGACAATCAGCTCCTTGTTTTCGATATCAAGGCAAAGCTCATTGTTTTCTACGTAGATACGTACATTACCGCCGCGTACCAATTTACCAAATAACAAGTCGTTTGCCAGTGGCTTTTTGATTTTTTCCTGAATCAATCTTGCCATCGGTCTTGCCCCCATTTCTGGATTGCAGCCATGCTCGGCTAGCCACAAACGCGCATCAGTATCCAGTGTTAACGTAACGTGCTTATCTGCGAGCAACGCTTCCAGCTCAAAGATAAACTTGTCAACCACATGGCCAACAATCGCAATATCCAAGGGTTTAAACTGAATAATAGCGTCCAGGCGGTTACGGAATTCCGGCGAAAACGTTCTTTCGATCACTTTTAGGCTATCAGTCGCATGATTTTGATGCGTAAAGCCAATCGAGGCACGACCGCCCTCCTCTGCTCCGGCATTGGTAGTCATCACCATAATGATATTGCGAAAATCCGCCTTACGGCCATTGGTATCAGTTAAAGTGCCATGATCCATAACTTGTAATAGCAGATTAAAAACGTCAGGGTGGGCTTTTTCCACTTCATCAAGCAGCAACACGGCATAAGGGTGTTTGGAAACTTTTTCAGTTAACAATCCGCCTTGGTCGAAACCCACATAACCCGGCGGTGCGCCTATTAACCTGGAAACGGTATGCCGTTCCATGTATTCGGACATATCGAAACGAAGCAATTCGACCCCCAACACCTTGGCCAGCTGCCGCGTAACTTCAGTTTTGCCGACACCGGTAGGCCCTGCAAACAAAAAAGCGCCAATTGTTTTCTGAGTTTCCCGTAGCCCTGCACGCGATAATTTTATGGCTGATGTTAACGCCGATATTGCTTCGTCCTGGCCAAACACCAGCATCTTGAGGTTTTTCTCCAGACTCCCCAATTTATCAACTTCATTGGAGGACACAGATTTTGCGGGAACCCTGGCCATTTTTGACACGATATCTTCTATCTCAGTCACATCAATAACCGGCACGCGCTCAGCTTCTGTCTTCATACGCTGTCTTGCACCAGCTTCATCAATGACATCAATCGCTTTATCCGGTAGATGCCGGTCGGTAATATAACGGTCAGATAATTCTGCCGCTACCCGTAACGCTTCAGGTGAATATTTAACATCATGATGCTCTTCAAAACGCGACTTAAGACCTTTCAAAATAAGAACAGTCTCCTCAACGGACGGTTCCAGAACATCAACCTTCTGGAATCTACGAACCAAGGCATGGTCCTTTTCAAAAATGCCACGGTATTCCTGATAGGTGGTTGAACCAATGCAACGCAACTGTCCTGAAGCTAAAATCGGTTTAATCAGATTAGACGCATCCATAACACCACCTGAAGCAGAACCTGCGCCAATAATGGTATGGATTTCATCGATGAACAAAATCGAGTCTGGTTCATTTTTTAACTGGTTGACCAAATCTTTTAAGCGCTTTTCAAAATCACCCCGGTATTTGGTACCAGCAACCAACGCGCCCAAATCCAAGGCGTAGATGACGCTGTTTATCAAAATTTCGGGGACGTCATCTTCAACAATCCGTTTCGCCAAACCTTCAGCGATAGCGGTTTTGCCAACACCAGCCTCACCGACCAGCAAAGGATTATTTTTGCGCCGGCGACAAAGTATCTGAATAGTCCTTTCTACTTCCGCCTCTCTGCCCACTAAGGGATCAATTCTACCTTTTAAGGCTTCTTCGTTAAGATTAGTGGCATACTTTTCTAACGGACTGCTTGACGCTTCAGGATCGGTAGTGTTCATTTTTGGTGCTTGCTCACGTGCTGATGAATGGTCCTGATCGATTTTTGAAATGCCGTGCGCGACATAATTGACGACATCAAGCCTTGATATATCCTGCTTATTCAGCAAATACACGGCGTGGGAATCTTGTTCGCTGAACAGCGCCACGAATAGATTGGCACCCGAAACTTCTTTCTTGTCAGAAGCCTGCACATGGAAAACCGCCCGTTGCAACACCCTCTGGAAACCCAGTGTCGGCTGTGTTTCTCGGTGTATGCCTTCAGGAATCAGCGAAATTGTTTCATCGATAAACTGCTCCAGCTGCGCACGTAATACCTTAACATTACAGCCACACGCCTTCATGATAGCTTCTGCGGACGCATTGTCGAGCAATGCCAGCAACAGGTGCTCAACCGTAATAAACTCGTGGCGTCGATCATAAGCTTTTTTAAAAGCCATATTTAGGGTAATTTCCAGCTCTTTACTTAACATACACTCTCCGACTACAATTCTTCCATTAAGCACAGCAATGGATGCTGATGCTGTCTTGAATACTCATTGACGATATATACCTTGGTTTCCGCAACATCTTTGGAATACGTACCACATACGCCTACGCCCTGCGTATGGACTTGTAACATTACTTGCGTAGCCTTTTCCTGGGGCATGGCAAAAAACTGCATCAAAATTTCAATGACAAAATCCATCGGTGTAAAATCGTCATTTAATAAGATGACTTTATACAAAGGCGGTTTTTTAAGCTTAGGCTCGGCCTCCTGAACAGACAAATCGTAATCATCGTCTCTAAGTGGATCAAAATCGGACATAATCACCCGTAAACATAAAATATTCTAGGCCTTAACATAATGCCAATATGAGAATATTTCAAGACCTTATGAATAAGAAAAATAAACTGCTCACACAAGCATATTATATTAATAGACAGTCTAAAAGCTGAAAAGTCACCGTTGGCGAAATAATTCATTTCCCAAATCTTTGCCGCCATAATAACGCTAAATCCAGTAGAATATTCACTTTATTCACTCGGAACACATTGATGGTTTGGAAACCAAACGTTACAGTTGCAGCAATCATAAAACAAGATGACCGATTTCTCCTGGTTGAAGAAGAAACTTCGAGCGGCCTCCAGTTCAATCAGCCTGCCGGACACCTGGAAGAAAACGAAGATTTAATTACCGCTGTCAAACGGGAAGTTAATGAAGAAACCGCCTGGCATTTTGAGCCCGAAGCCCTTATCTCTGTCCACTTGTGGCGACAAAACCCCGATTCCACCAGTTTTATACGGTTTTGTTTTTCCGGTTCTTGCCACAGTTACGATCCTGCCCAAAAGCTGGATGACGGCATTGTCGCCACGCATTGGTTGACGCATGATGAAATTATTGCCAGGCAATCGCGCTTACGCAGCCCTTTAGTACAGCTTTGTGTGGAAGAATACCTGAACGGTCAACGCTATCCATTAAGCTTGGTCAAATCATTGCTCGACATTAATTATGGGTAAAAACATTATTGTCGGCATGTCAGGGGGCGTTGATTCCTCGGTAACCGCATTGCTATTACTGGAACAAGGCCATCAGGTAACTGGCCTGTTTATGAAAAACTGGGAAGAAGACGATGGCACCGAGTATTGCACTGCCATGCAAGATCTCAGTGACGCGCAACAAGTCTGCGACAAACTCGGTATCCCGCTAAAAACCGTCAATTTTGCCAGCGAATACTGGGATGAAGTCTTTGAAGTGTTCCTGTCCGAATTTAAGGCGGGGCGCACGCCCAACCCCGATATTTTGTGCAATAAACATGTCAAGTTTAAGGCTTTCTTGCATTATGCAATTGACGATTTGGGCGCAGAATACATTGCTACCGGCCACTACGCGCGGGTTGGCGAAAAGAATGATGAATATTTTTTACTGAAAGGACTCGATCCCAACAAAGAGCAAAGCTACTTTCTCTATACGATGGGGCAGCAGCAATTATCGCGGACGCTGTTCCCGATTGGCCATTTGCACAAACCGGAAATTCGCGCGCTGGCTAAAAAGGCAGGATTTGATAACCACAAGAAAAAAGACAGCACCGGCATCTGTTTTATCGGCGAGCGCAAATTCAAAGAGTTTCTACAGCGTTATTTACCCACGCAACCCGGCCAAATGGTCACACCCGAAGGACAGTATATCGGCAAGCATCACGGCTTGATGTATTACACCTTCGGCCAGCGTCAAGGTCTGGGAATAGGTGGCGTAAAAGATGCACCGGATGAGCCTTGGTATGTCTTGGATAAAGACCTGGAAAATAACAGGCTCATCGTCGGCCAGGGCCATAACCATCCGCTCATGCTGCACAATACGCTGGAAGCGGTCAAATTAGATTGGTGTGGCCAAGCCATAATCACACCATTACGCTGCGCCGCCAAAACCCGTTACCGCCAAGCAGATCAAGCCTGTCTTGTTGAACCTTTGTCAGAAGATCGGGTTCGGGTACATTTTGATGAAGCACAACGCGCCATTACCCCTGGACAATCAGTGGTTTTTTACGATGGCGAAATTTGTTTGGGTGGTGGCATTATTGAATCGAAAACCAATCAATAACTGGTTTAACGCACAGGCACAGAGTTTTTTGTCCGTGGAAAACACGAAAGACACGGAAAAAAGAGATTTGGCATTCAACAAATGGAACATGAATAACGTTGAAGCTACATCTTGTTTTTGATTTTTCCGTGTCTTTCGTGTTTTCCGTGGACAATAATTAATATCAATCAAAACCTAATACATTATTAAACATCTTTGGACACACTCATGACCCATTTTGCTTTAACCGCCATATCCCCGATTGATGGTCGCTACGCCAGTAAAGTCGCCGATCTGCAACCCATTTTCAGTGAATATGGCCTGATTCGTTTTCGTGTCACTGTGGAAATACGCTGGTTACAGGCCTTGGCGAAACACCCGTTAATTAGCGAAATCAAGCCGTTCAGCGACACTGCAAACCAACTGCTCAATAACATTATCGGTGATTTCTCGGAAGCGGATGCCCAGCGTGTCAAGGACATTGAAAAAACCACCAACCACGATGTCAAAGCTGTTGAATATTTTTTAAAAGAAAAAATCGCAGGGAGCCAAGAATTAGAACAAGTCAGTGAATTCATCCATTTCGCCTGTACATCTGAAGACATTAATAACCTGTCTTACGCCTTAATGTTAAAAGAAGGCCGGAACGTTATTTTGAATCAAATCAGCGAGTGCATCGTAGCCATCAAAAAAATTGCTGTCGAAACCGCAGACCAACCGATGCTGTCGCGCACCCACGGACAATCAGCTACACCCACTACAGTAGGCAAAGAATTCGCCAACGTTGCCGCCAGAATGCAACGCCAGTACGCACAGCTGCAAGCGGTCGAATTACTGGGTAAAATCAATGGCGCAGTCGGCAACTATAACGCGCACAGCGTGGCTTATCCTGATGTTGATTGGGCTGAATTTGCCAAAACCTTTGTGGAATCATTAGGGTTGGCCTTGAACCCCTACACCATCCAAATCGAGCCGCACGATTATATTGCCGAATTTTTCCATGCCTTGTCGCGCTTTAATACCATACTGCTGGATTTTGACCGTGATGTTTGGGGCTACATCAGCCTGGGTTATTTTAAACAAAAAACGGTGGCCGGTGAAGTCGGTTCATCCACCATGCCGCATAAAGTCAATCCGATTGATTTTGAAAACTCCGAAGGCAATTTGGGCATTGCCAATGCCTTGTTTAGTTTTTTGGCCGAAAAACTACCGGTATCACGTTGGCAACGCGATTTGACCGACTCTACGGTTTTACGGAATATCGGCGTAGGTATCGCCCATACCAGTATCGCCATCCAAGCCAGTTTGAAAGGCATCTCGAAATTACAGCTCAATGTCGATGCTATCGAAGCCGATCTTGACCGTAATTGGGAAGTGTTAGCCGAACCCATACAAACGGTGATGCGCCGTTACGGCATTGAAAAACCCTATGAAAAACTGAAAAACCTTACCCGTGGCCAGCAGATTACGCCAGAACAACTTCTTGTATTTATTGAAGATTTGGACATTCCCGCAACTGCTAAAGCGGATTTATTGCAATTAACTCCCAAAGCATACACCGGCTATGCAATAAAACTAGCAAAAAATATTTAATTTTGTGACGCGCTTCACACCACAAAAATTTATTTTGTGCCATACTTAATTTGTGAGAGAAAGTTTCTTTGGCGGACTCCTTAGGTTGCTTTTTCATCACGCTTAAAGGCCGTACCAGCCCTACGGCCTTTATTTTTTTAGCCAGATTGATTCCATCCCTCGCGCCTTACAATCATACCCCCCTTCTTTTTCAATCGATTGAAAATCAACTGTACATCGTTAATCCTTTTAGATCAGCAGATGGCCGCCTGATTCTAAATTGGCCATGCACCAGATTTGACTATTTCTCGAAACTTTGGAAAGTTCATCACATAATTCACTATACTTTAGGATGAATTTGTTGAGCATAAATGCTTGCTTAGATTCAACTCATAAGTAACCTCACTTTAAGTAAATAGCCATGTAATTTTTTGAGGCAAAGCTATTACGCGAAAATGTATACAGATATTTTGATGTCCCTTTTTAAGAGGCGAGACTGGAGCAATAATTGATAATAGGCGTTATTTATGAGTAACCGGCAAAGCGGATTCACTCTCATTGAAGTGTTAGTGACCCTGATTCTCATGGCAATAGGCCTGCTCGGCGTAGCAAGTATGCAACTTTACGCATTGAAAAACAATGACAGCGCCTATTTGCGTTCTCAAGCTTCGTTGTATGCGAATGAAATAATGGATCGGATGCGTGCTAACCGTGGAGCCGCCAGCGTTGGGAATTACGACAAAACACTGAGTGCATTCATTACGTTGCCAGTACCTGTGACCAATGATTCTATTGCAGTTAAAGACCGTTATGATTGGTATCGAAAGATTAATTCTGAACTGCCCAACGCAAAGGCTGCTATCGACTGCGATACGAACGCGATCTGTACAATAATAATACAATGGGATGCTTCCCGCGCCGAAAACAGCGACAACCCCGTTTTAAAGCAACTTATCGTGGCTGGGCAGTTATGAGGCTATGCGGTGCAATTAGGCAAAGCGGGCTTACAGTGATCGAGATCATGGTAGCACTGCTCCTCGGCTTATTTATCATAGCCAGTCTTTGTTCTATTTTTATCGCCAGCAAACAAACGTATCGTTTGGGCGAAGCATTGTCCAGGCTTCAAGAAGATGGCCGCTTCGCTATGGAAATAATTGAGACAAGCTTGCGTTCGGCGGGTTACGCCGGTTGTTATGGGGATCTATCTACTGGCGTAGAAAATATTTTAAATAACCAGGGCGACTTATCCTGGAACCTAGCCAATCCGGTACAAGGTTTCGATGATGTAGCCGCGAATGCATTGGTAGGCGGCATTGCCACTAATTCTATCGACGGAACCGACGTGCTGGTGATAAAGGAGATGGCCAAAAGTGTACCGCTAGCAACCAATTCTAATACTACTACCTTCACTATTGCCTCGGCCAACAATTATTTTACCAACGGCGAGATCTTGCTGGCAACTAATTGTGATCAAGCTTCGCTATTCCAGGTTTCGTCTGTGAACACTGCGGGTACTTCGACCACGATTCTACATGCCACTGGTGGGATGACACCTGGCAACAACGTTGGTAACGTGAATAATCTTTATGGTACTGATGCGGAAATCGGCCGTCTGAAAACTTCGATGTTTAATCTTGAAACTGGTGCTAATGGACGATCCGCGCTGTTTGAACACAGTCTGGTTGTCATTGGAGGCAATACAGTGACGCTAGCATCCAATGAACTGATCCCAAATATTGAAAATATGCAAATAATTTACGGAGTGGATAACGATACGGACGGAGACGCTGATGCCTATCAAACTGCTGCAGCCGTTACAAACTGGCGTAGTATCGTCAGTGTGCATATTGCCTTATTACTCGCTAGCGAAGAAGACAATCTGGTCAGTGCGGGGGAGACCTACTCCTTTAATGCCTCCACGTTTACCTACGACAAAACTGCCACAGGTACCGCCCGGCGT
>SBAV01000477.1 GCA_005239965.1 Methylobacter tundripaludum | reverse complement strand
GTCTAGCGCCGATGATAGTGTGGCAGTTTGCCATGCGAAAGTAGGGAATTGCCAAGCTCTTAACACAAACCCAAGTCCTACAAGACTTGGGTTTTTTTTGCTTTTTGAGCGCCTGACAACTTAAACGTTATTCGTTGATTTTGGTTTCAGAGCTTACAGCATCTTAATGCTTAACGTCTGTGGTTCGCCCATATAGTCCATTTTGCCTATTTCCACGTCATTGTGTCGCAAAATGGCATAAGTTGTGGTGACATGAAAATAGAAATTGGGAATTACAAAATTGAACAGGTAAGCCTGCCCTAAAAAGACCATTTCCCTACTGCGTATTTTTAAGGTGATTTCCCGTTCTTCACTGCCGTTAATTTGGTCTTCGTTCACGCTCTGTAAAAAAGTCATGGTCTTGGCGATACGGGCCTGCAATTCAGCAAATGTAGTTTCGGTGTCTTCATAAGTTGGCACTTCAATACCTGCAAGTCGAGCGGCACAACCTTTGACCATATCGGTGGCAATTTGTATTTGTCGACTAAGTGGGTACATGTCGGGTGCTAAACGTGCGTTGATAAAAACTGCCGGATCGATTGTTTTTGCCTCGGCATGATCGACGGCTTTATTGAGTATGGCCGATAAATTTCCCAACATGCGTACAAAAGCAGGGATAGAAGCTTGGTACATGGTCAGTGACATCTGTTTCTCCAGGGTATGATTGTTGATTGGCGAGAGCTATAGTTCAAGAAAACCGTCTAGCTGTTGTAGTGCAAAGGTTTGTTGTACGGCTAATGCTTTATCTTCCGCAGTGTTATAACCCCACAGTGCAAAGATCAATTTAACGCTGGCAAGTTCATCGTATTTCAAAACGTTTAGCAGAGTCGGTAGTCGATCTTCGGCAAAATAGATCGTGTTATTAGGATGGGTTTTTAACAGCGATTTTAATACCTCAACTTTGCTCATATTGCGATCCAACCCAAAAATCCGTTCATCCGCCTGTTCAATCGCATTGGCTTTCAGTATTTGTTTAACGAAGCGTTCCTGCTTGGTGGTGATGACATACCAAGGATGCTGCTGTCCGAGCTTTTGCAATTTAGCGGCTAGGCCATTAAACAAGGGATTCATGTTGATCCAGTCGGCTAAATCGCTAGCTATCCATACATCGCGGGTTTCGCCAAACAGTTTTTTTAGGTCGTCTACGGTGATGTTTGCATCTTGTAACAAGATTTGGATTTTATCGCCATAATCACTGTAAATCGCCTCGATGGGTTCTTCCAGATACAGCAGGCGCATGGCCAATATGGCTTCGTAGCCCGTTTCTATAATAGGCCTTATTAATCGGAACTTGTCAATCATGGTTTGTGGCACAGCTGCGGGCATGTCTTTCCATAACGTAGTAGCTGCTTTCCAGCCTGTAATCGCCGTTTCTACAGCACTATCACAAATAACGCCGTCAAAATCGAGTGCATAAATAATTGAGTTATTCATTTTGGGGGTAATGATGGATAAATAAAAAGTGTCTTATTGTAACCAGCTAATGACAGCTTAATCGAAATAAATGGAATGATTTGCCCTATTTTTCAGGATTGACAAGCGAGACACATAGGCTAATTTGGCAAGTCACAACTGTCCGGTTAAGATTTCAAGTTTTAAAGAACAACTGGAAATTGGGCGTGGATTCAAGAGCTGATAATGATTAAAATTATCCGGGCGCAGTATGTACAACACAGAGTTTTGCGTTTGTATTTTTCTGATAATTCCTACGGCGATTATGATGTACAATTTTTAATTGACCGACAAACAGAATTGGTTATGCCTTTAAACATGGTTTGGAGTTAAGCCCCGGCAATATTCACAGAAAATTAGTGGAGCAACAACAATTGCATGGTAGAACCAAAGCCGCCTAGTTGTCTGGCAATCCGTACAGCCCTTGTTGTATATAAGGGATTTTATATAGGAAAACATAGCTATGAAAAACTTAAAATATGTCATCTACCGCGAAGGTGATTATTATGTTTCACAATGTTTAAACATTGAGGTATCCAGTTTTGGTGTCACTATTGATGAAGCTTTGGCTAATTTAAAAGAGGCAGTTGAGTTATATTTAGAAGACAACAAAGCCCTGAATCATTTCCATGAAGTAGGTGAATTTATGTTGGGAGAGTTTGCACTTCATGCCTAAACTGCCTTCATCAAAAGAAATTATTGCCGTATTACTGGCGCATGGCTTTGAAAAAGTGAGCCAGAAAGGTAGCCATCAGAAATACTGTAAAGGCAATCGCATTGTTATTGTGCCTAGTCCTAAAAAGGAAATCCCCATAGGCACGTTACAATCCATTATTAAGCAAGCTGGATTAACGCGCGAAGATTTTTAATGCGCCATCATCAGGCGTATGGTCAGTTAATATAATCTCCAACATATACAGCCCACAGCCCAAATAAAATCTAAAAAACTGAGTTTGGCTGTATGAAATAAATGACAGTTACGCTACAATCACGTAGCGCAAAAGCTTTACAGTTTTTGACCAGCCCGAACGCAATAAATCACGCTAATTTAAGCTACAGTGTGTCAGGTTTGTTGCCAAAAATAAAAGCCCCTAAACAAGGAACTTACCATGACAATGGTTTCTAATCCAAGCACCAAGCACCAAGCACCAAGCACCAAGCACCAAGCACCAACACGATGGCGATTTATTGTTGGTCCACTAGCGGCACTGATTACCGTTACAGGTAGCGGCACGGCTAATGCTGCATTAACCACTGGTTTAGTGGCGCATTACTGTTTTGACGATAGAGCCAATTTGGGCAAAGATTGCTCCGGCAAGGGCAATAAAGGCGTTGTGCAAGGCGGCGTTAGTTATACGACAGGCATAAAAGGTGGTGGTGCTAAATTTGGCGGTATTAAAAAGCCAGGTGATATTTTAGTTAAAAACAGCGCTACACTTAAATTTAACCAAGCATTAACAGTTTCTGCTTTTGTAAAGATTAGCGATCCTACCGGAATGGATGGTAATGGACACTCTGCAGCAATTGGAACACATACAATTTTGGCTAAAAGCCATGATCGAGCGGGATTTTGGATTTCGTCCTCTATCGATTCAACGAATAAATTTAAGACATGGGGGGCGAATAATTCGTATGCAACACCCAGTTTTGGTTTTGGTAGCGCAATCTCAAAAACAGCTAAAAAGGCCAAGTGGGTTCATGTAGTGTATATGGTCGCCAATGGCGTAGCCAGAATTTATTATGATGGCGTTCTGGTAAGTACCACTAAAAAAGGTACGGTTAACTTTGCAATTGCCAATCAACAAGATCTCTACATCGGCAAATACCGCGATAAATGGTATCCATCCAATGCCACAATGGATGAAATTCGCATTTACAACCGTGCCATCACTGCCGCTGAAATTAAATCGATTTATTCTACCGGCGTAACACCTAACGCTATACCAACCGCTAGCGCCCAAAGCGTTAAGGTAGCAGAAAGTGGCAGTGTAACCATCAATCTAAAGGGTACTGATAAAGACGGCGATCCGCTGAACTACGTGCTGGTTACTCCTCCTGCACGCGGTGGACTTTCTACGTTAACGAATAATAAAATTACATATTTTCCGGCCACTGGGCATAGTGGCCCAGACAGCTTCACTTTTATGGTGGATGATGGCAAAGTTGATTCCAGGCCAGCCAAGGTTAGTATTGCTATCGCCCCCACTCCAGCAATTCCAGCGGCACGCGAGCTTATTCAAGAAGATGTGGTGAAATTAAAGAGTGGTCAGCCCGTTGTTCGTGGTGAACTCCTTATTATTAAGCATAAAGAAACAACGCACGCCGCTATGGTGGCATTCATTAAAGCACAAGGCTGGACATTAGTTGGCTATATTCCAGAATTGGGTCAATACCAAGTAGACACCGGTTTAAATAACGAGGTGGCATTACAAATAGCACGCAAAAAGGCCAATGCGAGCCTATTGGTGTTTATGGCGATATATAACAAAATACCTGCCAATAATTTTTATACTGATGATGCTAAATACAACGAAACGTTTGATAACAAGGAATGGGCATTAACATCTATTCAAGCGGTAGAAGCCTGGAAGTCGGTTTATGAAAATAGAGCGGAAGAACAGATACCCGGCGTATCAATTGGCGTGCTTGATGGAGGTTTTACATCGCAGCATGAAGATTTGCAGTTTAGTGAAATATTACCACCCAGAACAGCTCGAACTAATTGGTGTAATTCAGAATTAAATTCTGGAGACCTTGCTTCAGGAGAAGGCCTTAGTCAAGTTTGTAAGGGTGGATTAGAAATATTTTCATGGCGGATTATCTACTCCCCATCTTGGGTAGTGCGATGCGACTTATTGCACGCGGCGTTAGAACCGGAGCATTGTAGAGCATCAATGGCTAACTGGCCTAACTCGGTGTGGTGCAAAATTTTCGTAAACGAGT
>SBAV01000262.1 GCA_005239965.1 Methylobacter tundripaludum | reverse complement strand
TTTAACGTGGCAAAAGCCTTGGCAAACCGTTATGGACTGCGATTTTAACAAAGGCCACATCCGCTGGTTTGAGGGCGGCAAACTTAACGTCAGTGAGAATTGCCTTGATCGCCACCTCGCTGACCGAGGCGATCAGGTTGCGATTATCTGGGAAGGCGATAATCCTGCCCACGACAAGAAAATAACTTACCGTGAATTGCATCAACAAGTGTGCAAGTTTGCCAACGTCTTAAAAGCGCAAGGCGTTAAAAAAGGCGATTGCGTTTGTATTTATCTGCCCATGATTGCAGAAGCAGCGGTCGTCATGCTTGCTTGCACCCGCATCGGCGCGGTACATTCCGTCGTATTTGGCGGCTTTTCTGCTGAAGCCTTAAAAGATCGAATTCTGGACTCCCATTGTCAATACCTGGTTTGTGCAGATGTAGGTTTCCGTGGCGGTAAAACTATTGCCATTAAAGCTAACGTCGACCAAGCAGCTGTCCATTGCCCCCAGCTTAAAACCGTTATCGTGATAAAAAATGGTGCGGAGGATGTCGCTTGGCACAGTGATCGTGATATCTGGTATCACGAAGCCATGTTAGATGCTCAAGAACACTGTCCAGCCGAAGCCATGGATGGTGAAGATCCCTTGTTTATACTTTATACATCCGGCTCTACCGGAAAACCGAAAGGTGTGTTACATACCACTGGCGGTTATTTGCTGTACGCCGCCATGACCCATAAATACGTTTTTGACTATCATGATGGTGACATATATTGGTGTACAGCCGATATTGGCTGGATAACCGGCCATTCCTACATGATTTACGGACCCTTGTGCAACGGCGCAACCACGGTAATGTTTGAAGGTATACCAACTTATCCCGAAGCCGACCGTTTTTGGCGCATCATTGACAAACATCAGGTCAATATTTTTTATACAGCGCCAACAGCCATTCGTGCGCTAATGGCACAAGGCAACGATTTTGTAACACGCACCGAACGCAGTAGCTTACGCATACTGGGCAGTGTCGGCGAGCCGATCAATCCTGAAGCATGGGAATGGTATTACCATGTGGTCGGTGATGCCCGGTGCCCTGTTGTTGACACCTGGTGGCAAACAGAAACCGGCGGTATATTGATTACGCCTTTACCGGGAGCTACGGCATTAAAACCCGGATCTGCGACGCTGCCTTTTTTTGGCATCAAACCCGAAGTTTTGGACAGCCAAGGCCATGTTTTGAACGGTGCGGCAGAAGGCGTCTTAGCACTGAGTCGATCATGGCCAGGACAAGCGCGTACTGTATACGGCGACCATCAACGTTTTATCGATACTTATTTTAAAAGCTATCCGGGCTATTATTTTTCCGGTGATGGCGTACGGCGCGATGAGGATGGTTATTACTGGATTACGGGACGTGTGGACGATGTGCTGAATGTCTCAGGCCATAGAATGGGAACGGCGGAGATTGAAAGCGCATTGGTGTTGCATCAGCATGTTGCAGAAGCGGCGGTGGTGGGCTATCCACACAACATTAAAGGACAAGGCATATACGCCTTCGTGACTTTAAATGCAGACGTTCAACCGTCAGAGCAATTAAGAAAGGAGCTGATAAATTTAGTACGACAAGAAATTGGCGCAATCGCCTGCCCTGATATTATTCAATGGGCTCCCGTCTTACCAAAGACACGCTCCGGCAAAATCATGCGCCGCATTTTGCGAAAAGTAGCTGCAAACGAGCTAGACGGCTTGGGCGATACTTCAACACTCGCCGATCCATCTGTAGTCGATAACATCATTTTACATCGGGCAAATCAATAGCCTATCGCGCAGAAAAGCGGATTAACACTCCCTACGCACTACCCGCTTCAAAAGCGGCCAACCAAAAGAACCCACCAGCGAAAACGCTTTTGGGTTCTTTTTGTTAGGTATTACGCTGGCGTTACGTTTTCAGCTTGTGGGCCTTTTTCGCCTTGAGTTACCCGCATCGTTACTTTTTGACCGTCCCGCAAGGTCTTGCGGCCAGTACCGATAATTGCGCTATGATGGACAAATACGTCCTTGCCACCTACCTGTTCAATAAATCCAAAACCTTTTTCATCATTGAACCACTTAACGGTACCTTCAACTTGATCTGACATATTTCACTCTATAATCTTAAAAATCGCCAATTGTGCTTGGCTTTACAAATTCCGACTCCCGTAAAGGTGAAGCCGACTCAAACTTTAACCGCTACCAATGGTAGCATTAAAAATGCAGACAGGGCAAAACATTTTAACCCGGTTTCACTTTCGCAAACTGATTCCTGATTATACCCAGCCACGCTGAGGCTAGAGCAAAAATATTATTAATATAACAATACAGAACAAATGGCAAAGAAAATACACAATCACGCTGAAAAATAACAATTATTTATATATTTTTTATCCAGCAGCCAGACTGTGAATCAATTTTAAATTGCATCCATTTTGTCTAACGCCTTATTTATGTTTTTTGTAACGATGGCGCAATATCTAAACCCTCCGCATTGACTGCCAACATAAGTCCGGCCGTAATTCGTTAAGCTGTATAGTGGAGATTTCTTTATCCACACTCAAAGCACTGTAAAGTGTTTGTGTGTTTAGGTAAGGTAATTCAATGTCGCGCAAATGCCAGTTTGTAGCATTGCCGCAATTAGCAGGAATGCTTAAAAAAGTGCTGGGTTGTTCAGGGTTGATGACGCAGTTTTGCAGCCCTAAAGCGATACCAAAACCTGTCGCTTTGACAAAGGCTTCTTTGCGCGTCCAAAAACGGTAAAATTCGGCAGTTTTTTGGTCGTCCGGCAATTGGTGCCAGAAAGCTGCCTCTTCTTCAGCAAAACATTTCTTAACCAAGCCTGTTAGGTTGGGACGTTGCTTATGGGTTTCAACATCAACCCCTAACTGGCAGTTCCAGCCCAGCGCAATCACAACAATATTGCCGGAATGCGATAAGTTAAACGCAAGTTGCGGATAATCAGCAAGATAGGGTTTGCCTTGTGGCGCTTTGTTTATCGCTATTTTTTCGGGTGCTTGCTTGAGCGTTTGCGCCAGAATCGTCCTTAATTGGCCGTGTACTGCAACATAACGTTTTTGCACTGACTCATTGTTTAACTGCTGGGCATGAATTTGCTCACTGGCGTCGAGCATATGCCAGTAACGCCGATAACCGTTATCCTGTATGTTAATAAGCCCGTACCATAACGTGATCGCGTCAGAAGGTATGGCTGCAGTGATGTGAGTATTCGTGGTTAAAATTTTTGTGGGTGTCATTGATGCAAAGGGGCATTATTTGAGTGTTACGAGTGCGTAATTACGGTCAAAATTTAGCGTTCAGGGGAAGTCTTGCCTCGGCAAATGGTTTATCATTAGGCAATTACAACTATAAGCTTAAAAAGCGACTTATAAAACAATGGACAACTCTACCGATGTAAAAACAGACCGTAGTCTATCTCTGATATTGCTGTTTGCGATGACATTGTTTGTCAGTGCATCGCTGATGTTTGTTATACAACCGATGTTTGGCAAGATTTTGCTGCCTTTGCTAGGCGGATCGCCGGCAGTATGGAATACCTGCATGGTGTTTTACCAAACCATTTTGTTTTTGGGCTATTTGTATGCGCATGTGCTGTCCATGCGTTTTAGCCACCATCAACAAATTTTGATACACGCCATTGTTATTTTAGTCAGTTTTTTGGCATTACCCTTGGGCTTGCCTGATAACGTTGTACCGCCTACGGAAGGCAATCCGGCATTTTGGCTGTTCTGGATTTTATTGCTGGCCATTGGCTTGCCTTTTTTTATGGTATCGACCACAGGACCCTTGATTCAAAAATGGTTTGCCAATGTTGGCCATCATACCAGTCATGATCCTTATTATCTTTATGTGGCCAGCAATATCGGCAGTTTGCTGGCTTTGTTAAGTTATCCGTTTTTGCTGGAACCCAATATTGGCCTGGTGCAGCAAAAAACGTTCTGGAGTATCGGTTATATCGTCCTGTGTTTGTTTATTGCCGGTTGCGCATTTGCGTTGTGGAAATTCCAACAAAGCGCAGACAGCTCAGTAGCGGATAGCCGTGAAGAACCAGAATTAAGCCTTTCGACACGCTTACATTGGCTGGTATTGGCCTTTGTACCATCGAGTTTACTGCTGGGCCTTAACAACTTCATCAGTACCGATATAGCCTCAGTGCCATTATTGTGGATTATTCCGCTGACGCTGTACCTGTTGTCATTTGTGATCGTTTTTTCCAAGTGGAACGGCAAAACTCATCCACTGATGGTCAAATTGCAGCCGATTGTGCTGTTGCCGTTTATTGCTTACTCCTTCATCAATCCGGCGGTGTTGCCGTATTGGCTGGATTTGGGCTTGCATCTGTTAGCCTTTTTCCTGGCGGTGATGGTCTGCCACGGTGAGCTGGTCAAAAGCAGGCCGTCAACCCGGCATTTGACCACGTTTTATCTGATTATGTCGTTTGCGGGGATGTTGGGCGGAATGTTCAATACGTTTGTGGCACCGTTTGTTTTCAATGCCGTGTATGAATATCCATTGATGATTGTTGCTGCATTGCTACTGCGTCCTGGCATGAAAACGGCATTTACCGGCCGCAAACAATGGCTGTTACAAGCAACATTCCCAATGCTGTTGATTATTGTCGGCATTGTCGTTTATGCCTGTGTCGATGATTGGCCTGCGTATTTCGACACGCTTGGCGTGGCTTTGATATTACTGGTGGGCTTGACGTATGCGTTCAGGAATCAGCCTATCACCTTGGCGCTGTTAACGGGCGCGTTAATTTTCTTCACAATGGGTCTGCATGGGCTGATGTCCAATACCTTGTATCAGGAACGTACCTTTTTTGGGGTGCTCTCGGTGCGTGAAAATGTGTTGATGGACGAACAGGGGCATCCTGAAAAATACCATGAGCTGTTTCACGGTACCACCAAACACGGTGCGCAGCGTTTGGCGGCCAATGTGTCCCGGACGCCGTTGACCTATTACAGTGTTCCAGGCCCCATGGGACAATTGTTTAAAGAATATGATGGTGTAGACCAGAATTGGACTGTCGGCGTGGTCGGCTTGGGTGCAGGGGCTTTGACTTGTTACGCCAAACCTGGCCAAAATTGGACACAGTACGAAATTGATCCTTTGGTGGTTAAAATTGCCAGTGATCCCAAGTATTTTACCTACCTCAGTCAATGCGGCCAAAATACCACAATGCAGGTAGGCGATGCGCGCTTGTCATTATTGAAAGAACCGGATGCAAAATTTGATTTATTGGTGATGGATGCCTTTAGCTCGGATGCGGTACCGACACATTTGTTAACCCAGGAGGCGTTGGCGTTGTATTTTAAAAAGCTCAAGCCCAACGGACTATTGGCTTTTCATATTACCAACCGTCATTTGGCGATTAAAAAAGTGCTGGCCGATCATGCCAAGAACTTACATTTCGATGGTTTGCTACAGGAGTTTAAGCCGAAAGAAGAAATGCCTTTGGTGGTGGCTACAGATTGGGTGGTGATGGCAAAAAACAGTGCAACACTGGAGCCCTTACGTGTCAGTAGCTCGGGCAATTGGCAGAAATTACCGTTGTCATTCGATTTGAAACCCTGGACGGATGATTTCACCAATATTGTCAGTATTTGGCGGTAGGGTTTAACACTGCCATTAAGTTAAAAAACACCCCTCTCCTTCGCCGGAACTGGTACCGAAAACAGCGAGGGGGGCATTTTTTAATATTCGTAAATTTATGTAAAATTTTCAGATGCCACACGCTTTAACCCGCAAGTTAAACTCCCCAAGCATTGTTCCGTTTTTTATTTTGTTAAAAATACATTGCAAATAAGATTGACAAAGCCTGCAATCAACCTACAATAGAGCTAGCTAAGAAATACGATTTACCCTTGTTTACCACTTCGATGTCTCATTTGTAGTATTCGTCCTGTTTTTCATACCGTAATATTCAAATTTACCAGCTTACCAGCCTTGTTTAAGGCTTTATTTAATTTTTTTAGGACTCTTTATGACTACTCCTGCAACAACTACCGGCACCGTTAAATGGTTTAACTCTGAAAAAGGCTTTGGCTTTATTGAACAAAAATCAGGCCCCGATGTTTTCGTACACTTTAAAAACATTTTAGATACCAGCGGTTACCGAACCCTGAACGAAGGACAACACGTCGAATTCAAGATTACCCGTGGCATGAAAGGCCCACAAGCCGAAGACGTCAAGGTCATCTAAATGACACAAGGTTGAGGGAAACCCCCTCAACCTTTCCCCTAATGGCTTGCCACCAAGCCAACTTCTGCTCGACACCGTATCTTTTTAGTTAGACAAGAATACCCCCCTTAAGTGAGTTGTTGTTTTTTAACAAACTGTTGCTTGTAACAGAACTGTAACAATTCTGTAATACAGCTGTCACATTCCCCCCTTAAGCTGTTCCAAGTTTTCACATACTTAACTTGCGAGCATTCCATGAAAATTTCCAGACTCACCTTGGCGATAGCAACGGCCTTAACGGCAGGCGCATCATCGACAGCTTTTGCGATTGATCTTTATGTTGATACCAGAACTCAACAAATCTATGCAGAACCAGGTCCACATCGTGAATTGATGGGCTCTTTTGAAAGAAAAGAAGATAAGGCTACCGAATCCGTAGAGAGTTCCGATACCCCTTCTATCCGTGAAGATTTGGAAGCCAAAACGCTGCAAATCAAGGCATTACAAGAACACGTTGATGAAACCGATAAAGTCAAAGTCAAAATGGACGAAAAAGGCTTGCAAGTTGAAACAGCGGACAAAAAATTCAAATTTAAACTAGGCGGTCGTATCCAATTGGATTCGTCTTTCCACAATGGTGATGTCTTATCAAGAAGCGGTATTCCTGTTGAAGCAAACGATGGTACTGAGCTGCGCCGTGGCCGTATGCGTGTTGAAGGTGTTTATGGAACAGATTGGTTAGCCCGGTTGGAAGCCGATTTTGCTAACGACAGGGTCGCTGTCAAAGATGCTTTCTTGCAATATACTGGCCTAAAAGATTATGCAGTGATTACCGTTGGTCAGCAAAAGCAAAACTTTAGCCGCGAGTTGCAAGAAAGTTCCAACGATATGATGTTTACCGAACGCTCGCTGATGAATATTTTGGTAGCACCAGTGGCTGATCGTGCCATCGGTTTGAATTTTGAACACATGGGTGAAAGCTGGACAGGAAAAATCGGTATTTTCGGAGATTCTCTTACGCCGCCAACAACGTCCGGCAGTGTTGATGTTGCAGGTACGCCCAGATCTGGACGCGTAGCCATGGACGAAGGCTGGGGTATTTCATCTCGTTTTATTTATAACCCGATTATAGAAAAAACCAAAATGATCCATTTGGGTATCGCAGGAAACTATAGAAAACCGGATGACAATTCTGAAGTATCAAAAAGTGCGCCATTGAGAAATACCTACAGAACCACCAACATGTCAGACTTAGCGTTGGTTGATAGCAGTGTCCTTAATGTTAAGGACATCACCATGTTAGGATTGGAGGCTGGCGGTATTTATGGGCCGTGGTCAACAGGTTTTGAATACACGCAAAGTTGGGTTAATTGCCATGAAAACTGTAACAATGCTGATAACACACCCGATATACAAGATGGTGTCAGCTTGAATGCCTGGTATGGCGAGGTGGCGTATTCTCTAACCGGTGAATCACGTGGTTATAAAAACGGTAACTTTGGTTATTTAAAACCTGCAAGACCTTTCAGTTTAAAAAATGGTGGCTGGGGCGCATGGGAACTTGCAGCACGTTATTCAGAGGCTGACCTGAATGATGGCAACTTTAAAGGTGGTGGTCTTTCTAACGTAACCGTTGCGTTGAACTGGTACATTAATAACAACTTCCGCTTTATAGCAAACTATACACGCCTGTTAGACATTAGAAACTCACCATTATCTGTACTCGATGGTTCTGAACGAATCAGTGATGACAATACCGATTTGAATACCTTTATGTTGCGAGCAATGATGTTCTTCTAAGCTTTAAAAATTAACTTTCTGGCTTTTATCTTAAAGCCGCACGGGTCAGCAACCCCGCGCGGCTTTTTTTATGGGCAACAATTCATATATCATGTGCAACTTTACGACTGGATATAAAGAAGAATTATCTCAGTCCCTGTACAATATATCTCCATGAGGTTAACGTTGAAAATTACTCCTGTTATTTCTCTACTTCCAGCTTTGTGCCTAATCGCTTGTGCATCGGCACAAAGTAACACTCCTGGCAGTTGGCGTGTCGATGCGGTAAGTCTTTATGATTCCGGGCATAACAAAGGCACGGAAATTATCAGCGTACAACAAACCACACTACGTGCCGTACTCAGTAATTTTGATACCGGCGAAGTGGATGTGTTGGATGTGAGCCATCCCCAGTATTTACAAAAAACAGCACGCTTTAACTTAGGGTTGTCCAAAGGTGAAGAACTCACCTCGGTCGCGTTTCATCCGTCCTTGGATCTCTTTGCCGCAGTGATTGATGCCGGTAACAGCCCCGGTAGACTGGAAATCCGTTCGGCATCAACCAGTGCCTTATTAGATCGTGTCGTCGTTGGCTTTGGCCCTGATGCGGTAGTGTTTTCCGGAGACGGCAACCTGCTGATGATTGCCAATGAAGGCGAAGACTTTTTGTTTGAACCGTCGAAAAAGCAGTTTTTCAGCCCGGAAGGCAGTATCTCAATCGTTCGCCTGAGTAAAACCGGGCATATCAACAGCCACAAAAATCTGGAACTGGCCAATATGACCTATCATCAAAATATTGTCATTACCCAAGACGGCCGGTTTATGGAAAGGGAAATCGATTGGAATGCTGATGGTGCAATCAGCAAGAAGATAGATTTCGATGGTAACGGTGTTATTGAAAAGAAAAAAGTCTTTCTAGGTTACTTTGAAGGCCATGATGTGTTTGGCACCGAAACCCAAGGCGAAAAAAAAATACTGATCCCTATTAAAACCTATTCTCCTGCCTTGTTAGAGCCGGAATATATCGCCATTACTCCTGATGCCAGCAAAGCCTATGTAACGTTACAGGAAGATGATGCGGTCGCCGTTGTGGATGTCAACAAGGAACAAGTCATTAGCTACTATGGATTGGGCGCAACTCAGCATAAAGCCGATGCCCGTTATGACGGTTGGGTAAAATTTGACCAGCCCCTGAGAGGATTGCGCGAACCCGACGGTATTACAACAATAAGCAATGGCCGTTATTTCGTTACCGCCGATGAAGGCGACACCGATGCGGATAGCGCTGCCCCAGCAGGAG
>SBAV01000369.1 GCA_005239965.1 Methylobacter tundripaludum | reverse complement strand
GCGCCCTTCAACAAGCTTTGAAAGAATTGGCAGAACTCAGAGCTGAGCCTGCCTGTGCGTAACATCAGTAACTTATAAAAAACTTGAACATCGAGTAATACCCGCCATGCTTCAGCCTGTTCCGCTTTCAGTTCCTGCCGTTGATAAATTCGTTTAACCTTGTTTTCTTCCGTGTGGTTAAGACATTTTTCAATAACATCAGGCTGTATTCTTAAAGTACCCATCAGGGTTGCCCGGTACGCTGTCAATCAGCTTCATTAATGAACGTGAGAAACCTTCAATGGCACGATAAGGCACCCCAAACACTGCCTTTAATACCAACAAGGTTTGGATGGCCGCATCCGAATATTTGAACGGCTTCCCTCGTTTGCCAGTAGCCACCCCTGACCAATTTTCACGTAAAAATTCTTCCTCAAACCAGAGTGTAATATCACCACGCTGTACCAAAGCACGGTCATATTCCGGCCAGTTGGTTATTTTGCATTTTGCTTTGGCTGGCTGTGTTTCAGATAATGTTAACTTTGACATGAGAGCACTGATTCTTGGCATCGGGATTCAATATTTGTCAATTTATGCACCAACGCCCTTCGTGGTTAAAAATACCTATCCAGAATCGTAGCTCCCTAAATTGAGAATTGCTGTCCTATATTGCCGTATTGTTAGTTTAGCTTTCCAGATCATTTTGTATCATGACAAAAAGTCATTTTTTCGCATTGTTTCCACATTGTTTGCGTCAGGGCTGTAGTTCAAGTAAGGCTAGACGTTTAATACCGATTAATCATTGAAAATCCGGTGGCCGCTATTTATTGATTGCTTACAAAGATAAATGTTAAGAAATGTTAATAAATGTTAAGAAATGTTGCTAATTTGTCAATATTTCACTATGGTAATTGGCGATTATTATTTTGTTTGAAATTAATAAGATTAAAGCCCATTCAAAGCATAGGAAAAGCGAAGGAATTCTATTATGAAAAGATGCAATTTTTTAAAGTTATCTGGCAGTTGTAATTATGGCCTTGAAGTTATTAGCAAAACCTAGAACATCACATTTTTATGACTACATGCAAATTTATTCTAAAAGCCTCCCTGGCAACTACGGTCCTCGCTCTTTCCGCTTGCAGTGTTAATCAACACCACGAACTTGGGGTAAAACAGGAAGGCGGCTCAATTTACCATGAGGAAGACTGGGTGCAAATTCCAGCGGGGGAGTTTCTGATGGGTTCACCGGCCAGCGATCAGGAAGCCTCTGATATTGAAAGGCCGCAACACAGCGTGAAAATCACCCGGCCGTTCAAGATGAGCCGGTATGAAGTGACATTTGAGGACTACGACCGCTTTGCCGCTGCCACAAATCGGCCTTCGGCCAGTGATTCGGGTTTTGGTGGGGAAAACCGGCAACACCTGCCTGTTATCAACGTTTCCTGGGAAGATGCTGTGGCCTACGCGAAGTGGCTATCACAGGAAAGCGGTAAGCATTTCCGGCTGCCGACCGAGGCGGAATGGGAGTATGCGGCGCGGGCGGGTACTGACGCTAAGCGCTTTTGGGGGGATGATCCAGCAAAATCCTGTGAGTTTGCAAATGTGTTTGACAAACGAAATCAGGCAAACATTCGAGATAGGTTCAGTGTGCCGGTGATATGGGCGGCGCATCACAATTGTGAAGATGCTTATTTCGCTATTGCGCCGGTTGGTAGCTTCAAGCCTAACCCGTGGGGCTTGTACGATATGTTGGGAAATGTCTGGGAATGGGTTCAAGATTGTTCGCACAATGATTACCTTGAAGCGCCTTTACTGGCTAGCCAATCCTGGGGCACCGAGAATAACGGTGATTGCTCGAAACATGGGGTGCGTGGCGGTTCCTGGTTCGTTGCGCCATCTTATGTGCGTGTGGCGAACCGTAGTTGGGATCCTTCGGCAGACCGAGGCACCGGTTTAGGTTTTCGTCTTGTCCAAGACCAGTAGTGCGTCTAAAAAATAGTATGTCTAAAAAATAAATATAACTTGATGTTCGAATTTTTTATTAACACATTGAATTTGTAAGTATTTTACTTTGTCTGGTTTGAACTTAAGAAGTTTGCCGCGACTAAAAGTCAATAAGTTAGAAAAGTCGAACATCGGGTTAAATAATAAATAATGTAAGAGAGGAATCCAAATGAAAAGACGCAGTTTTTTAAAGTTATCTGGTGTAGGGGCCACTTTTGCGGGGTTGGCTGCCTATGACGTCAGTAAGGCTGTGGAAGCGTACGGGCATGTAAACACTGAGCTTCCACCGTTCGATCTTGCGGCTCATCAGCCTTTACGCATAAAAAGCAAGCATGGTGTCCTGAGGGTTAAGCTGGAGGCTGAATATTCTGCCGGCAAATTTAAGGTCAACGGAGTTCCCTTAAACGTCCGCAGCTTTAACGGCAAGATGCCTGGATACACGTTGGTGGCGCGTCCGGGTGATGTCCTAAAAATTCGCTTTGTGAACAATTTTCCGGCTAGCGAGGACGATCATGTCCATCCCCATGATATGAACACACCGCACGGGCTTAACAATATTAATCTCCATACACACGGGTTGAATGTCTCCCCGGAAGGGAAGGAAGATAATGTCCTCCTGACGATCCACCCAGGTGAAGCCTTTGACTATGAAATTCACATCCCCAAGGATCACCCGGCTGGCACGTTCTGGTATCATCCACATAAACATGGTTCTTCCATGCACCACATGGCTAGCGGCATGGCGGGATTTCTCATCATTGAAGGGGGAGCGGGCGATCTGTCGGAGATTCCAGAAATTGGTGCGGCAAAGTCAGTCAACATTGCCTTCCAGGAATTAATTCTCACTCCTGAAGGGGAATTGCCTGATTCGCTGTTCCCCATTCAGGAAATGTTCAAACGCAAGGCGATCCTGCAATATACCGTCAATGGCCTGGCTGTTGATGAAGGCGCCGATCCCATTAAAGGCGTGCCCGGAAATCCTCCTGTCATTCGCATGCGCCCCGGCGAGGTGCAGCGCTGGCGCTTTGCCCTGATGGGCCATTTGCAAACCTATCGCTTCGCTTTACAGGATCATCAAATCCATATTGCGGCTTATGATGGCATTACTGCTGACGAACTTGTCGCACACGACGAATTCATAATAGGTCCGGGCAGTCGTGTCGACCTGTTGATCAAGGCCAGCGATAAACCGGGCACTTATGCCTTCAAAATGCTAAAAGAGCAATTTGGCGAATTTCCCCTGTTTGTTACGCCGAACTTTTTCGTCGAGGAATTGCCTGCGTTCAATGTTATCGTTGAAGGTGAGCCGCTGCCGATGAATCTGCCAGCCAACTTGAATCCACCGTCAAAACGCTTGCCTTACATTGAAGATCATGAGATTACCAGACGCCGCGAGATTGTGTTTAAGGTAACTGGGGACGTTATCTTTGATTGGACAGTACCGGTATTCGTAGAGGATACCCGGCAATTTTTTATCAATAATTTAAAGTTCAGTGGCAACCGGATCAATGAGACGGTTCTTCTCGGCGGGGTGGAAGAATGGACGATTGTCAACATCCATGAGGCAGAGAATAAATCCCTGCAAATCAATCACCCCTTCCACATTCATACGAACTGGATTCAGGTGATGGAAATGCATTATCCGGACGGCAAGGGCGGGTTTAATGCGGAACATCTAAATAACGGTCATGGCACCTGGATGGACAACATCGATGTTCCACACGGCGGCAAAGCCGTAGTCCGTATGCGTTTTGAGAATTTTCCGGGCATCTTCCCGCTACACTGCCACGTCCTTGCCCATGAAGACGAAGGCATGATGCACCTGGTCGAAGTGGTTGACCCGGCTCCGGTCAAGGCAAGAATTTCAAGGAAGACTGGTGGCGTCCTTGCTTCTGCTGACCTGACCAAACGGATGACTGCGAAGTTTGAACCGGGCAGCTTCAGGCGCAACACTAAAGTAGTCTACCACTATGAGCTTGATCCGAAACATGTTCCGGGTCATGGTTTAGTGGGGCTGGAGCGCTACTTCCGTTTGCACAGTGAGATAGCGCTTGGCGGAGCCGCGACAATCACCATCAATTTCCCGCTTGATCTGTCGCGTGGTGAGACCTACGACCCTAACACCGTTAAGCTCTATCGCAGCACTGGCGATGGATGGACGACAGATGGCATCACTCTGGTCTCGCTAGAACCGGGCGTTCTGGTCAGTTCCGTGAATACATTTGGGAATAGCCATTTTGCCGTGTTAGCGACGCTCGTTACTGGCCCAGTGACTCCCACGCCGGGCAGTTCAGATCACTCCCACACCATATAGGGTGAGAATGCACCGTACAGCGGAAAAACCGTAAGAGATACCGCGCCTGTTGCTGCAACAACAGGCGTTTACTTTTTCAATTAGGAGTTACTTATGAATAATGCAATCACATTAGTCGCACGTATCCTTATCGCCCATATTTTCCTGCTTTCTGGACTGAGCAAGCTCGGTACTTATGCCGACACGCAGGCTTATATGGGTGCCATGGGGATTTCAGGTATCTTACTGCCGCTTGTAATTGCCTTGGAAATTGGCGGCGGCCTCGCATTGATTGTCGGGTTTCTTACGCGTTGGGCTGCGCTTGCGCTGGCGGGGTTTTGCATTGTTGGCGCAGTAATTTTTCACCACAATTTTGCTGACCAAATGCAGATGATTATGTTCATGAAAGACTTTGCAATGGCGGGGGGCTTGTTATTGCTCTACGTCCATGGCGCTGGTCCGTTCAGTATAGATGCTAAACGTTGAGCGGCGAGGAGGCAAACCAGCGTTTCTTACTCTAACAAAGTTCTATACGAGGAAAACATGACAACGGGAATGGAACGGTTACGGTTCATGATCGGGGAATGGGATATTGAAGCCCATATCATGAGTGAAAATGGCGAATGGATGGACATCCCGTTACCGAAAGAAACAACCATTTTGCCTATGCTTGATGGCGCATGTCACCGCGAAGAGATGCCGGTTTCGTACGATGGCATAACGACCCGTTTATTTTTTTCATGGTCATATGACAAATACCGTAAGGTGTACAGGATGATTTCCTGTGATGACGCCGAAGGCATGATGGGAGTGCTTGAAGGAAATTTTGAAGACGGCACAGACACAGTGGTTATCAGCGATGTTAATACGGGTACTTCGGCACTGGATGCAGACGGTCAACCGGTATTTAGATGCCTGGCTTCCACCAAAACGAGCGAAGACAGTTTTACCGATGTCGTTTCTGAATCCTATGATGGCGGACAAAGCTGGTTGCCTGTCTTTCGTGCCATTCATATCCGCAAATGATGCGCATCGATCGATTGAAAACATGCGTTTTTCACCTGCCTAAAATATTAGATACAAGGACCACAGCCTGACATGAAGCTTACTACCTATCGGATTGCCTTGGCTGGTCTTGGCAACGTTGGCTCCTCTGTGTTATCCATTCTGCATCGTGAGGAACACGCCTTACGCAAGCGCTACGGTGTGCAATTCTGCGTAACGGGGGTTGCGGAGCTAGGTGGCTGCGCCGTTGACGAGACCGGCCTTGATCTTGGTTTGTTGCTTGAAACGCTGCAGGCACATCACTCCGTGGCAAGTCTGCCTGGTGTCGGCAGGGCGGGAATGGAGGGCATCGTGCTGATCGAACAGGCACGCCCCGATATTCTGCTGGAAGCCACTCCGGTCAACCTGCAGAACGGGCAGCCTGGTCTTGGCATAGTGACAGCAGCGTTGCAACAGGGCATTCACGTTGTGTTAGCCAACAAGGGCCCTTTGGCCTTAGCCTATGAAGAACTGGCCGCAATGAGCGATTTGGGAGGCGGCTGGGGCACTGCTTACAACGCAACATTTACCCCTGTTACAGACCGGAAACATTGTCCCATGCTTCGTTTCAGTGCTTGTGTGGCCGGGGCATTGCCAACTATTAACCTCGGCTGGAGGGACTTGGCAGGCTGCGGCATTTTGCGCCTCGAAGCCGTCTTCAATGGGACGACGCAATACATCCTGAGGGCAATGGAAGAAGGGCAAAGCTATGCAGATGCGCTCGACGATGCCCAGCATCGCGGGATTGCCGAAACTGACCCATCGCTGGATGTCGATGGCTGGGACGCCGCAGCCAAATTGGTGATCGCTGCCAATGCCGTGCTTGGACAACCCACACGGTTGGCTGACGTGGATGTGCAGGGTATACGGTCGCTCAGCCAAGAAACCGTACAGCAGGCTGCCAAGGACGGTCAACGGATTGTGCTGGTGTGCCTTGCAGAACTCATAGATAAACGCTATCTGCTTTCTGTACAGCCTACGCCGCTGCCGCTTGACCATCCCCTTGCTAGGCTTACACCCGACGAGATGGGCGTTGTCTATTATACACGCGACGTGGATCGGCTTTCTGCCGCGAGCTCTGAGCCCAGTGCCGCACCTGCAGCTGCTGCCATGCTGCGGGATATGCTGGAGATCGTCCGTAGCGAAACGGGCGCGTGCATCGGTTAAGTCCTAAAGTCCGATCCTAATGACAAAGCATCTATTACTACTGGAGAAATTATGACAACCGCATTGAGAACACTCACTTTGTTACCTGAACATTTTGCGATTTGCCGCCTGGAACCGGACGCGCCTATTCCGGACTGGGCCATGATCAGACCTGCAAGCTTCTTCGCAATAACCCAGACCAAAGAAGAATTGTCAGTGATCTGTCCACAGCAACATGTCCCTGCCGATGTTATGGCCTACACCGGTTGGCGTTGCCTTAAGCTTGAAGGCCCTTTCGAGCTTGAAGAGCCGGGTATTCTTGCCGCCCTGGTAACGCCATTGGCACAGGCAGGTATTGCCGTTTTTGCAGAAGCCACCTACGACACCGATTATCTTCTCGTCAATCAAATCGAGAACGCGATACATACACTCGAACAACTGAACCACCGTGTCCTGCAATAGGGAAAGAAACTGTACAACTGGCGTGCTCAGCACGCCAGTACCCCACCAGAGGCGCATCCAACGAAAAGGGCGTTTCGTTAAAGAACGCAACAACAGAATCCGTTCTTTCAATTCTTCCTGTTGGCTTGACCACGTTTGAGCCATCGGCGTGACAAAATGCCAAGCCAATAACCTAATTGAGCCCCGAACAATGCTTCGGCGTATAAATAAAGCGAATTCTGTGATTCTCATCTCACGAAATCAAAAATCAGCAAATTCTTTCGCTGCGAGACACGATGTCGAGTAGTCCGCGGAAGCGATAGGTGCATGTGTTTTCACGAAGCGTAGCGTAGTGAAAATGCAGGCTTTCCGACATCGCGT
>SBAV01000301.1 GCA_005239965.1 Methylobacter tundripaludum | reverse complement strand
GCGGCGGGCGTTCGGTCAGCGTGTTTGATGCAGCGACAGGCGCCTTACTCGGCGATACCGGCAACCAGCTTGATGAGGCAGCCTTCGCAAATAAAGTCTACCCTGAACGGCGCAGCAGCAAAAAAGGTTCCGAACCGGAAATGCTGGTTGCCATCGACCTGGACGGCATAGCTTATGTTGCTGTCGGCATGGAACGGGCGGGGGCTGTCGAGTTGATTTCCCTGCAAGATCCGGCTCATCCCAAGGTTGTCGCGTTAGGCAAGATTGCCGGTGATGAAGACAAATCACCAGAAGGCATCGCCCATTTTGAGATTGCCGGTGAACATTACCTGCTTACCGCAAATGAAATGAATGGTACGGTCGAGTGCTTTAAAATTACCCGTAGCCACTAATTCAAGCAATCGGCAATTCATAAGCCATGCCTGAAAGTCATCTTTTAGACTTACGACCAAACAATTTTCGTTCACTGTTTTTATTTGTACTGACGCTGGGCAATTATGCATTGATGTATCTGGCCAATATTGTGTTGGCCAGGTCGTTAACCGTCAGTGCTTTTGATGATTACAGTGTAGCGTTATCTATTGTAACCATGCTATCTACTCTGGCAACGCTGGGTTTGGAAAAATACGCCTTACGCGCCATTGTCTTATTTAGGAACCGCCAGGATTGGCGCAAATTTCGTGGCTTTTGGGTGTTTTCACTCCGAACTATCAGCAGCTTCAGCGTGTTATTGGTGGTATTACTGAGCATTAGCCTGGAAACCCTATTAGCGCTACAGCATGCCGATTATCATATCGCCATCGTCATCTTTGCTGGATTTTTACCGTTCATTGCCATTAGCTTGTTTCTGGTTGAGGTTATTTCCGCGCTAGGTGCGCATCTGTTGGGTTTTGCAATTTACAGGCTATTCCTGCCATTGGTGTATTTGCTGTTGATCACGGGCCATTCTTCGAGCAGCATCCCACTCACCGCATCGGCGGCAGTGCTGTACTTTGGCGCTGCATGGACATTAACTTTCTGTGTCATCCGATATATTGCCAAGCTACTGACCCCCTCAGCAGTTAAACATGCCATACCGATTTTATTACCGAAAAAATGGTTAGCCCGCTCCTTGCCTCTGGTCTTTAACAGCCTGATGCTCACTGTCATGACCAGTAGTGGCGTAGTTATCTTGGAGCTACTGTTCCCTTCGGGTCTGCAAGTTGGTATTTATGCCGTTGCTGCACAGACAGGCGGGTTTATTTCGCTGGTCGGCACCTCAACCAATCGTTACTATCTACCCATAATGGTTGTTTTGGTTGAACATAAGGATAAAACGGGCATACAACAATTAATCTATCAAAGGACGGTGGTTGTGGGCAGCCTGATTTTGGCTTTATTTGCCGTTATTGCATTTTTCGGGCAACAGCTGTTGAATTTATTCGGCAGCCAATTTGGCAGCGGCTATTTGACGTTAGTAGTTATTGCAACGGGGGCATCGGTTAGCGCCTTATTTGCCGATATTCCTTATTACTTGCAATACATGGGGTTCAATCGTGTCGTATTAAGTTCAACCCTGATAGCAACCATAACTATGGTGACATTGGCATTCTATCTGGGTAATGCGTTCGGAACAGAGGGCGTGGCAATCGCCTATATGCTACCGGTGGTTTTATTGTTTATCAGTTTTCGGATAATGGTAGAGCTACGTTTTAGGCGCTTTTAAATAACTTATCATCTAATTACAATAGGTTATCCCCTACGCCCCGCATTCTTACTGACAGGTTTTTGAGATTTGTCACACAACCTTCATACAACTGTAACATAACTGTCATTATTATCCAGTAACATTACTTATGCGTAAGTAGTTCTTTTTTAAAGATTACTTGAGCATTCATAGCTCTATTTAATAGTGTTGTTAAATTCTCTTAATCCCTTATAAAATCTTGGAGATTACAAATGAAAAACCTAAAAACTTCGCTTTTGCTTGTTGCTGTACTGGGTGTTACCAGTTTCAATGCTATGGCTGCGATAGAATGCGCTCCACAAGTTAATGCGCTGTTAAAGTCAAATGCAACCTATAAAAAATTACACAGTACGCTGAACCCCAAAGTAGATAATTTAACCTCTCTATTAAGAGGCACTAAAGATCAAGCCACTTATTCAAAACTGCTGAACGCTGTTAAGGCTGTTGCTGGCACCAATCGTGTAGTGGTTACATTGGCCGATGGTACAGTTGTGGTTGACACTGGCAAATCAGCCAACAACAGCTATGCAATTTTCGCAGCAAAAGGCGTTAACGAAAACCACAACTCGCGCGTTGCCATTATGTTGGCTCAAACACACGAATGTGGTCTTGGCGTTGAAACCAAATACAGTTCAACCGACAAATCTACTGAAAAATATGTTGCCATCCGTCTTGGCAAATATTTGGACAGCGCTGGTACAGCTAGAATTTCTACGAAGCAATAGATCTGATTTCACCAGACTATCAGCAAAACCGAAAGGATTATTAGAAGGGCGACAGGAAGTTGCCCAGAATTTCTACAAAATAGCTCTTCGTAAAACCAGATTCTGTTGGCATCTTAAAAACATTTCAATATTTGATTGTAAGCCGAGTGTCAGCAGAATCTACCCTTGCACATTGTTCAGTGCCAATGCATCAGAATGCAAGGAATGAAGCACACCAATCACAAAAGATGCGCTTCTCATGCTGAAGATTAAGGCTTGAGATAGCTTTCAAATGCTCTTAACGGCCCTAAACTGGCATCGCGGCCTTTTTTTCCAATTGCCGGCACGTTTAAAAATAAATCTTCGGCTTGCTTTAGATTGTTCGGGTCAACATAGCCACTATGACCATGAGGTACCAATAATTGTGGATGGTCAAAAGGCGCGCGTTCCCAACGTACCCGCTCATCAGTGAGTGATTTTAAAAACGCCACCAAATCCGCTTTTTCCTGTTTGCTAATCGGTTGCTGCAACACTAATGCGGCAAAATGCGCGTCATTCTGGAAATTACCGCCCCGGAAATAGAAATCCACCACTTGTTCCAACGTCAACAAACTACCGTTGTGCATATAAGGGCCAGTTAGTTCAATATTACGTAATGACGGCACTTTAAACGCACCTCTGGTGGCAACAAAAGCCCTGCCAAATTTGCCTTTTTTTAGTTCTGCTTGCCATACGGCAACCGTCGGTATTTTTTGATAGGGTTTATGGCTACACACCCCGATGGTGTAAGGATCATTTCTCAGTTCATTAGGTTGATAATCGTCAGTAAATGTTTTATTAAAATCACAGGCATTAATCGCTACAGGATCTTTTAACGGCTTACCGGTCAAAAGTTGCTGCGCATACTGTTCACTAAAAGACAGCGGATTGCCATAAGGGTCTTTGCCACCTACGCCTGGATCATAACTTTCTGGCGTGACGCTGGTGTTGAAATAACCCTCGTCCATAAGCGGTTTCAAAGTGCCCCGGTGCGGAATAAAAGAGCCGTTCAACAGATCGCGGTTGACCAAACGCAGTGAAGAAAAGCCTTTAAAAGGCCGATAAACATCGGGATGCGCCGCTGCTGAGAAAGTTGGCCCCTTGTGGCAAACATCGCAGCCGCCATCCAGAAATACTTTCAAGCCACGCCTTTGCGAGGCATTCAGGCCTTTAGGCATATGTGGATAAACATGAGTTAAACGCAGCGTGTCGAAAGGCGTTTGATCAGAGACCAAAGTTTGCTGATAAAGCTGCAACGACAAACCCAAAAACAAGGAGAAATTGGCTTCCATCTGACTGTAAGGCTTATCAGGCGCTGTTTTGGGACTACCAAATTCCCCAGTACCAGACCAATAACGGGGCGCAAAAGCGGCTTTTACCAGGCTTTGATAAGTTGTCCTTAAGCCTTTACCCGAAACATGCCGCAATTTCGCCAGCACACTGTCTTCCTTATGTACTTCTTGCGCCGCCAATGGACGGCGCGGCAATAATTTACGGGCAATGGCAGGAAAGGCGCGTTGCTTACAACTCATTTCTGAGTCGTTGAGCGGTGGCGCTACCGCTTGTGAGGCTAGGGAAGCATTTTCCAAGCGCAGCACTTGTTTTTTGACCTTGCCGTCTTTGCCCAGCACCCAAATACCCGCCTTGGTATCGCGTGCACCGTAAGCCGAAACCCCATTGAAAATATTATTGGCGCGGCCATCCCAAAAGTTACGGAAATTAAAGCCGGCATTGATAACGCTAGGAACTTGCCTATCCTGGACTTGGCGGGTGTTGACATCGCCTAAATGGAAAATAGTATCCTTTACCGAAGTGCAGTCATCCATACGGCTGCCACTTTGATCCAAATCCTGAAAGAGACTTAAGAATACGCCTGATGAAGACACCACGTCATCGGTGTTAAACAGCACTTTGGATTCCTTATCAAGCGGGTCGGCAAGCTGGTACAAAGGGAAATCACTGCGCCTGAGCGTGTAATTGACACCGCCGATATTACCGGACGGCATTTTTTGAAAGGTCTTTCCTGATGCGGTCTTATGGAACTCACCTGTTGCCAACTGATTTTTCGCACGGCGGTCTGCCCCGGCGTGAAAATGACACGAGGCACAGGCCATGCCGTCACTGCCTACTGCGGTATCCCAAAATAACGCTTTGCCCAAGGCAATCGCCGCTGTCTTGTTAATCACAATCGGTGTTTTACCATCGAGTAAACCAGGTGTTGCAGGCACAATAATCCCCTTTAAAGACTGTGCTGTGTTGCCCTGTGCGCAAACCTTATCTGCCAGCAATGCCGTTAGCAAAAAAACTGCGCCGGGCAAAACAAGGCTGTGAAACGGTTTGATTGGCATCGTAAAATTATGACTTCTGCTCATGATATGTTTTTATTATTTGTAATTTGGCACTTTATTGTTAGCACAGTCCAACACAAACCTTATTATGTTGAGTAACCAACCCATCACACTTAACACTAAGGCTTAAGATAACTTTCATAAGCCCTTAAAGGCCCTAACTTGGCATCACGGCCATTTTTCCCTATCGCCGGCAAAGTTAAAAACAAGTCTTGCATCTGCTTGGAATTTTTCGGGCTGAAGCTTTCGCTATGGCCATGAGGGATACGCAATTGCGGATGGTCAAAGGGCGCACGTTCCCAACGCACCCGCTCATCGGTCAGCGATTTTAAAAACGCCACCAAATCGGCTTTTTCTTCAGGCGTAATCGCTCGTTGGGACATTAACCGCGCGGCATGTGCTGCATTGTTAAAATTGCCGCCACGGAAATAAAAATCAACAACTTGTTCCAGCGTTAGCAAACTGCCGTTGTGCATGTAAGGGCCGGTCAATTCAACATTCCGTAACGTAGGTGTTTTAAATGCACCTTTAACGGCAATCCTGTCTCTGGCAAGGTTGCCTTTTTGTAGCTCTGCTTGTAAAACGGAAACTTTCGGGATTTGCGCATAAAATGCACGGGTTCCACAACTGCCGGTGATGTAAGGATCTTTCCTCAGCTCACTGCTTGCGTACTCGTTTAAAAATAAGTTACTCATATCACAGGAGTTAATGATTATCGGATCAATGAGCGGCTTACCTTTCAACATCTGTTGTACATACTGCTCAGTAAAAGACAATGGATTGCCGAAAGGATCGCTACCCCCTACCCCCAAATCATAATTTTCTGGCGTAACACTGGTATTAAAATAACCTTCATCCATTAACCCTTGCACGGCAAGATCGCCTCTCAAGCCGCCTGTCAGGTTTTTGCGGTTGACCAAACGTAATGAAGAATAAGCAAATTCGGATTTAACAAGATCAGGATGGACAGCTGACGAGAATGTGGGGCCCTTGTGGCAATTTATGCAACTGGAATTCATGAACAACTGCAATCCCCGTGCTTGTGAAGAAGTCAGATCTTCAGGCAATTGCGGATCAGCGCCTGCCACGCGCGGGCTATCGAAAGGCGTTTGATCAGAGATGAGCGTTTGC
>SBAV01000530.1 GCA_005239965.1 Methylobacter tundripaludum | reverse complement strand
ATGGGACCGCTTTCACCGCTCACGGGTACAGGTGTCACGCACGTGTTGGTTGCTACATCACGGACTTGTGGCAGCGTACAATCGACAGCCGGCGTTCCGCACGCATTAGTGGCTGGATCAAACACTTGCGGCGACGTGCAAACGACGGTTGGCGTTACGCAGGTGTTGGTTGCCGTATCAAGCATCTGTGGCGAAGTGCAATCAGGAGGCGGAGTTACACAGGTGTTGGTTGCCGTATCAAGCACCTGTGGCGACGTGCAAGCGGGAGGCGGCGTTACGCAGGTGTTGGTTGCGGCATCAAGCACCTGTGGCGCCGTGCAAACAACAGGTGTCGATGCGGGGGCAGGGGATGGACATACCCCCGCTGATATTGGGGGGCATGCCCCATTGATCCGAAACACATCATCGTGGTGATCTAAATGTGTATCAAGCGCATTGGTACTGATTTTTATGGATTGATAATTTTCAGGATTGCCAGGAGGAAAATGGCAAATATTAACTTTCTTGCCACTGGTGCTCAACGCGCCAGCGGGTATTGGGGTTGTGGTCAGGGGAATTCCACAGTCTGACGGGGATGTAGCGGCACTTGTAGTTGTTGTAGTTGTTGTAGTTGGTGTGACAAGCAGGTTGCAATTGGTGCAATCTACTGCACTAAAGGGGTTAACGTGAATAGCTATAATCACATCGTTAAAGTCATTATCACTGGCGTAACCAAAATCATTATTCGAGGCGCTTTGGCGATTAAGATCCTCAAATGCCAGCACCATTAGCTGTTTTTCGGGGTAGGCGAACAATATGGTGTGCGCTTGCAAGTTGCTGGCGTTTGCAGATTCAGGATTAAAGCGCTTGATGGTACGGAATATTTTACTTGTTGCCTTATTGGGATCGACTGCGCCGGTGTGGGTTCCGTCGCCATTGACAACGGTTTGCCAGCCATTGCCAACAATGGTAAAACCAATCGCGTCACCGGCTACAAAGTTGCCAAGATCCACTGTTTTGCCAAATTGCAGTGTCGTATCCGAAAAGTTCGGAAATATAATGGTGTCCACGACACTGGAAAGGCTTAAAGTCGTCAAGGCAGCTGTATTAAACTTAAAAAACCCGACCGAATTTTCATAGCCGGCACCTTCGCTTACATAAGATACCTTTACATTGGCGGCAGCTTTCAAAAAAATGTTTGCCCCCATATCATCGGTAAGCTGTGCCAACGCTGTTGGATTGTTGCCGATTCCTTGTCCTTCGGGCAGGCGATTTAGCACGGTTGCCAACAAATTGGAAGGCAGGGAACTGGACATATCGCTCAAAGCGTTCGGTTGTCCTGATGAATGATCATAAGCCGCGCTGCCTCCCAAATATTGCCAATTGGTCGCCGCCTGGGCATTATTCGCGTTTACAGTAAGCCCCATCCCCAAACAGAAGGGTGCCAAAAAAAATGCGGAACTTTTGCCCGCACGCGTCAATTGTTTATCAAACGGTACCGTAAAAAGTGCAGTGCGGATCGCTTGCGGTAATGGTTTCTTTGTAATAGCCATGATGTTTACCCTCGGTTTAGATTTTAAAAAAAGCCTACAACGTGCTGGTTGTGTTTATTACGCTTAGTCTTTTGGTGTTGTTGTACTACCCCAATTTTGATCTGTCCTTCCTATATAACCTGCTTACGGGTTTAAATCGTTTGAGCAGTCAATTTCAAATTTTGATTCAACAGTACGCATGGCACCGGTAGTGGCATCCATTAAGCTGACATGCAGGGTGTAGACTTCTATGGGGCAAGCACCAGGATTGAGTGTTCCTGTCGCCCCCGCTGCCCACGTCGTTCCCAAGGGTAGCCTTCCAGCCGCATTCAAGGCATTGCATGCCCTTACATTGTCCCCCGAAGGTACGGCCGTTACTGGAGGGACTGGCGGGTCTGCGTAGGGATTTCCAGGTTCTTCGGCCGCTTCACTGCCCACGACCGTATTGCGGACGCCGGGCGGGCTAGGGCTCTTTTCATAAATACAACGGTATTCATTACCGGAACCTCCAGAATAATCAAGAACACAATATTCATTTTGTATTTCGGCGGTAACGTCATCAGGTAAGCCAGTAAGCGTACCTGATGGATGCGGGATGGGGTGTATGGAGTCGGTTGCGCCACTTTTACAATGGTGGGCGTCCCTTTCACTATCGTCTATGGCGCCATCACCATTACTGTCTACATAACGCAGCGCTTCCAGAACAGCTTGTGTTTGCCGCAAGGCGGTTTCGACGGATGCAAAGGCGGTGATTTGCTGGCCGGCATTGGTCGCTATGCTGATTTGTATTTTGTTTTGCCTGATCATGTTAATACTGGCCAGGGTCAACAATAACAACATCACCAAGCTAAACACCAGGACTGCTCCGTGTTGATTTTTTAAAGTGTATGGTTTCATGGTCAATGACATTAAATTTGATTGCGTAGGGCAATGGTCGTTGTAAAAACTTTATACAACCGATGATCGTCAGGCGTGTAAGCCACTCCATCAACGTTGTAATCCAGGATGGTACTCGTTAAGAAATCTTCTGCGCTTCTAACTACGACGGATAACCGGACACTGATGATGTCTTGCCACGAACCAGCCGGTATGGTGGCCGCATCGGCATAATAGTTGGCCGCATTGTCACCATCCGGATCCACGCCATAACTGAGGGCTAACTTGACAACATTGCTGATGAGGGCAACAGGCGCATCAACCGGTGCGAAGTCAGCCGCAGTAGCCGGTGGCTGGGTGCTGGGCGTAATACAGTTTTTAGCGCACCATTCATTATTTGCACCATATTGGGCAATGTCTTGCTCGGCGCGTTGCGCTGTGCAAGACAAGGTGGTGCCATTAAGATAGAAATAGACACTGACCGCATGTTCCTGGAGACTTGGATCTTCGCCATTATCCAGCAAAACATTTTGCGTGCAGGGAGAGCTGCCGTTACTCGCCGTAGCGGCACTTAAATCTTGGGCATCCAATAATTGATAGCGGATTACGAACGCATCGTTAATTCTACTTTGTTAAATCCAAGTATCGCATAAGTAGTTGATTTAATTCATACTATAAATATTTTTTTAATCTAGTATATCTCAATAGTGCATTT
>SBAV01000250.1 GCA_005239965.1 Methylobacter tundripaludum | reverse complement strand
TGGAGCGTCTGGCGATGGATGTGACGTTGATGGTACCTGCAACATGGTCTAAGCCAGCCATTGCCTTAGCCGATATTAATGGGCCGATGTGGGGCAGGCAAACTGCGTATGCGATTGCGGGGCGCTCCATGTTGGTCAGTGAGTTTTTTTGCCGGAAGTTTTGTAGCCAGGATGGACGTGTTCTGTTTCCTCTCATGAGGAGGGCAGGTGTGAGGGGTATAAAATTGGCGGGAGCTGAATAATTACCCGAACGACTGCCATGTCTACGAGTCACGCTTGATGTGTTCAATAATCCCATCCAGCTCTTCCAAACTGGAATAGGCAATAACCAACCTGCCAGTGCCATTTTCTTTATGATCTATCACAACTTTGGCACCCAACTGCGCGGTCAAATCTTGCTGCAAGCGTAAGGTATCGTTGTCTTCAATTTTGGGTTTAACGGGTTTAGGTTCCATCTGGCTTTCTTTTACCAGTCGTTCAGCGACACGCACAGACAAACCTTCCTTAACGATTTTATTGGCGATGGCGACTTGCCTGGCATCATCCAGAGACAGCAAGGCTCTGGCATGACCCATTTCCAGTTGGCCATTGACGAGCAGTATTTTTACGTCCGGATGTAAATCCATCAGCCGTAATAAATTGGTCACCGTAGCACGCGATTTACCCACCGCGTCGGCAATTTGCTGATGGGTCATGGCAAACTCATCCAGCAATCGTCTTAAAGCGGCGGCCTCTTCCAAGGGATTAAGATCTTCGCGCTGGATGTTTTCAATAAGTGCAACCGCCATTGCCGAACGGTCGTCAATGTCTCTGATGACCACCGGGATTTCTTGTAGCCCTGCCAGTTGCGCGGAACGCCAGCGCCGTTCTCCGGCAATGATTTCGTATCGATTTGGCCCAATACTGCGCACAACAATCGGTTGTATAACGCCCTGGGCCTTGATGGAATCAGTTAATTCCTGTAACTTTTCCGGGTTCATGTCTTTACGCGGCTGGTATTTGCCGCGCTGCAGATGTTCTATTGGCAAAGTTTGCAGGGGATTTTTTTCCGGTTTAGCAGAAACATCGCCCAACAGGGCATCCAATCCTCGACCCAATCCACGTTTTATTGCCGTCATGCTATTTAATTTATGCGCTTAAGATTACGGAGTTACTTATGCAACTCGTTGCAGATAATCCGCGCTTGGCGGACATGATAGACGTATGATTTTATAACAGCTTTAAATACTGTTGGTGATTTTTACAATACGAAACACATTATATGCCATGACACTGAACCATGGTTTCAAAATCATCCAAAAAACTTTTTAAGGCTTCGGCTTCTTTAAGCAATAGCCGGTTTTCCGTTTGCATGTTTTCAGCTATATCTTGAAAAGCCCGCAAATCCGTAGCAAGTAACGGATTGTTTTGGCTGTCTTGCGGTTGTTCTATGGCAAATATGTGCTGGGAAGTTTCTGCCATAACCGGCACTTCAACCAGCAGGGCTTCCAGTCCACGTCCTAATCCTCGTTTTGCTGCTACCATACTTATTTGGATTTCTCGTTGTTAATCATTTCATTCGCCAAGGCCACGTAAGCAAGAGACCCCCGGGAAGACTTGTCATAGTTCAATACCGGCAAGCCATGACTGGGCGCTTCTGCTACACGGATATTCCTTGGCACACAGGCCCTGAACACCTTGTCGCCAAAATAGCGGATCAGTTGTTCAGACACATCTTTAGTCAGACGATTTCTGTCATCGAACATCGTGCGCAAGATACCTTCTAAATATAGCTCTGGATTCACCGTTTCCTGAATATTTTTTAAGGTACTCATTAATGCCGAGATACCTTCAAGCGCGTAGTATTCGCATTGCATGGGGATGAGCAGGCTGTTTGCCGCCACCATGGCGTTCAAGGTCAACATGTTCAACGACGGTGGGCAATCAATCAGAATATAATCGTACTGGTCTTTGAGCGGCAACAAGCCGTCGGCAAGGCGCGATTCTTTTCGCGCCGCCTGCATCAAATTGACTTCAGCAGCCGTTAAGTCGGCATTACCGGCAATCACCGAAAAACCAAATGCCGGTAAGTCAATGACGGTTTCCGATGCAGGAATTTGGTCCTGTTCCATCAGCAGGTCGTAACTGGAATGGTGGATTTCCTCTTTGTCGATCCCACAGCCCATGGCGGCATTGCCTTGTGGGTCAAGATCGACCAACAGCACACGCTTTTTGGCGGCAGCCAGTGACGCTGAAAGGTTGACACAAGTTGTGGTTTTGCCCACTCCACCTTTTTGGTTGCTTACGGCAATTATTTTAGCCACTCGTTATTTCCTCGTTTCCTGTTGATTGTATGCGTACCAAATACCGCTCCGCATCGACACCCGGAACATGAATGGGAATCAGCGTGATTTCATCTGACATCCCCGCTAATTCGCTGGCATTGTGTTGCCCCTTCATGGCCAACACGATTCCATTTTTAGCCAGCAGATGACTGGTTAAGCCGATGATAATCGGTAAACTGGCAAAAGCGCGGGTAGTTATGGTGTCAAAGCCCAGTTCTGGTTGATAGTCTTCGACACGGCTGTGGTGGATGCGGGCGTTCTTTAATTTCAGTTCCAGTATAGCCTGTTGTACAAAGCGTGTTTTTTTGGCGTTGCTGTCGAGCAACATAAAAGACGCATCGGGCAAGCACACCGCCAGAGGAATGCCGGGCAATCCCGCCCCTGTGCCTATATCAATTATCCGTTGCCCAGTAATATGCGGCAATATCGCCAAACTGTCCAACAGATGCAAGGCCACCATGTCTTCCAGGGTACGGATCGCAGTTAAGTTATAGGTTTTGTTCCATTTTTCAAGCAGCTTGATAAAGGCCAGCAGTTGTTCAATTTGTACTTCTGTCAGCGGTAGTGCCAAAGCTTCAAGCCCAGCGCTGAGAATTTTTCGGCAGCGATCCATTAAGCACTTTTCTTTTTCAGATAAACCAACAACAAAGAAACCGCAGCCGGAGTCATGCCGGGAATACGCGAAGCTTGCCCCAAGGTTTCAGGGCGTTGGGCAGTCAATTTTTGGCTGATTTCATTGGATAAGCCCGGAACACCAATATAATCTAGGGTTTCTGGCAACCGCAAATGATCGTAACGCAAAACCTTATCGATGTCCGACTGCTGCCTGACGATGTACCCGGCATATTTGGCCTGAATTTCCACTTGTTCACCGACTTGCCCATCCACCGTATCGCCATCTTCCAGAAATTCCAATAACTGCGGCATATCCACTTCGGGCCTACGCAACAACTCCATCAAGTTGGCTTCTTTCAACAATGGCGTACCCCAAATTTCGGCCACCCGGTCGGCTTCTGGGCTTTCTGTTCGCACCCATCTCTTTTTTAGGGTTTTCTGTAAGCCGGTGATGGCAGCACGTTTGGCTTCAAAGACGCGCCAACGCTCATCATCCACCACGCCTAATTCGCGGCCTTTGGGGGTCAATCGCAAATCGGCATTGTCTTCGCGCAAAATTAACCGGTATTCGGCGCGGCTGGTAAACATGCGGTATGGCTCTTGGGTGCCGCGTGTAATCAGGTCGTCAATCATCACGCCGATGTAGGCTTCATCCCGGCGTGGGCACCAGCTTTCCAGACCTTGCGTCAAGCGTGCGGCATTTAGACCGGCGATCAAACCTTGTGCGGCGGCCTCTTCGTAGCCGGTGGTGCCATTGACTTGTCCGGCAAAAAACAGCCCGTCCATGTGCTTGGTTTCCAGCGACATTTTCAAATCACGCGGATCGAAAAAATCGTACTCAATCGCATAACCGGGGCGGATGATTTCGGCATTTTCAAAGCCTTCCATGGAACGGACAAATTCATACTGCACATCAAACGGCAGGCTGGTGGAAATGCCATTCGGGTAGATCTCATGCGTGTCCAGCCCTTCGGGCTCCACAAAGATTTGATGGGAGTCCCGGTCGGCAAAACGGACAATCTTGTCCTCTATCGAGGGGCAATAACGCGGTCCTATACCTTCGATCACACCGGAATACAACGGCGACCTGTCCAGGCCGGCGCGGATAATGTCATGGGTTTTTTCGTTGGTGCGGGTAATATGGCAAGGAATTTGCCGTGGGTGTTGCCCCCTATTGCCCATAAACGAGAATACCGGCATCGGCGTATCACCGTGCTGTTCAGGCAGCTTGCTGAAATCGATGGTTTTGCCATTGATACGCGGCGGCGTACCGGTTTTTAACCTGTCAATACGGAATGGCAATTCCCGTAACCGGTCAGCCAAGGCAATCGAGGCCGGATCGCCCGCACGTCCGCCGCTGTAATTTTCCAGGCCGATGTGTATCTTGCCGGCTAAAAAAGTACCGGTAGTCAGCACCACCGCTTGCGCCATAAAACTTAAGCCCATCTGCGTCTTAACGCCCACAACTTTATTGCCTTCGACAATCAAATCGGCAACCGTTTGTTGAAACAGCGACAGGTTAGGCTGGTTTTCCAAGGCATGGCGTATGGCTTGTTTATACAGCTTTCGGTCGGCTTGGGCACGGGTCGCCCGTACCGCCGGGCCTTTGCTGGCATTGAGGATGCGAAATTGAATACCACCAAGATCAATGGCCCTGGCCATAATGCCGCCCAAGGCATCAATTTCCTTCACCAAATGGCCTTTGCCGATACCACCTATGGCGGGATTACAGCTCATTTGACCCAGGGTATCTATATTTTGGGTCAGCAACAGCGTGCTCACACCACACCGCGCTGCCGCCAAAGCTGCTTCCGTACCGGCATGACCACCACCCACCACAATCACATCAAAATCTTTTTTGAATTTCACGAACGTTTTATACTCTAATCGCGGTTACACAAATTTTCATAATATTATAAAGGGTAAGCCATGAAAAAACGTAGAAATATGAATAAAATGGAAGAGATTCCAAAACAAAATCCGGTGGCAAAATATGCCCACCAATTTAATAGGGCATGTACTTTTGCAGACAAAAGCAAATACACCCGTAAAGGCAAACGCTCCAGGCAGGAGGATTTTTCAGTGGTTCAAGCTTGAATCATTGAAAAATCCTCTTGTTTCTGTCAATTATTAAAAGTATGAACACAATGTGTGATTTGAATTTGACGGTAGAACCCCCGTCTTCTGGGATACCTGAAACTTGGCACATAGGTTACAAATCTTAATCCTTTGTGCCAAGCGATTGCTCCCGCCAGTTTTTAGCCGGCGGGGTAGTTATCAAAAAAAATGATTATTTGCCGGCGGCGTTCAGATGTGTAACAGCCGCTTCCGCATGTTTCGTTGCCACGTCGGCATGATCCATTTTTCCATGTTCGATAGCGGATTCCAATTCTGTAACGGCTTCATCTATATGAGACTTTGCTACCCCCTTGGCTACCAGAGAGGCTGCCATTGCATGCTCTAATGCGGGCGTTGCATGTTCAACCAACACGTTAGCATGACCGGCTTTACCGTGAGTTACCGCCGCATTGGCATGTTCTAATGCTGCATCAGTGTGTGGTTCGGCAAATACAGCCGCGCTTAGGGAAAATAAAAAAGCTATACCTGCGAATATTTTTTTCATCTTTCTCTCCTAAAATTAATGTATTGTTGCCTTCATAATTTTTTTAATCAGGCAATGTAAATATTTATGATCACAGAAATTATTTCTTATCTTTATGCACCGATGAAGCAAGTGCGAAGATTGGACTTGATGAAAAAAAAATGTTCCCAATCAGGAATAAAAAATATAACACTTGATTGCTTATTCAGGTGTCCTGTTAGTTGGCGCTCGACGCTTGCCAATATTCTTTTTATCACGGTCGCGAATTTTTACTTTCTTTGCAGGCTCTTTTTTAGGCTCGGTTTTGTCTTTATTGCCTGCCGCTTTTCCCGAAGCTTTCACTTTTTTTGGGCCTTTATAACTGCCTATTAAACCTTCGACAGTCCGTCTGATAAAATTTTGTTTTAAGAAGCGTTCAATACTGGCCATCAGATTCCATTCGGTATGCTTAACCAAAGTAATCGCTACGCCTTGCTCATCGGCGCGGCCACTACGGCCGATTCGATGAATATAATTAATACCGTTACGGGGTACGTCAAAATTAATCACCAGATTGATGCCATTGATGTCTAGGCCCCGTGCGGCCAGATCGGTAGCTGTCATCACGTTAATAATCCCGCTACGAAATAGACCCATGACGCGGTTGCGGTCTTTTTGTTCCATTTCGCCGTGCAGCGTGCTGACGCGGCATTGTTGGGTTTGCAGGTAATTATTCAGCTCAATGGCCTGGATGCGGCTGTTGGTGAAAATCAGTGCCTTATCGTAAGTTTCGTTGTGGAGTAACCACGCCAGCAATTTTTGCTTATGCTCGTTGTGATCTGCCAGGATAATCTGTTGCTCAATATTGCTGTGGCCATCATGCAAGGTATTGAGGGCGACGGTTTTCGGATTCTTTAACACTTGGTCGGCGATTTTGATTACGCCGAAGTGGGTTAAAGTGGCTGAAAACAGCAAGGTTTGCCTTTCATCATTACTACAGTGTTTGACGATGTTTAGCACGTCGTCCCTGAAGCCCATATCCAGCATACGGTCGGCTTCATCAAGAATTAAGATTTCTACGCTGTTAAGGTAAGGGGTGTCTAATGCCATTAATTCCAGCAACCGACCGGGTGTGGCGATAACGATATCCGTGTTTTTTCTAAACAGGTTTTGTTGGCGCTTGAAGTCATCGCCACCGGTAATTAAACCCGCTGTAAGATTTGTGAATTGCGCCAGTTGTTGGCAGTTTTGCAAGATTTGTTGAGCCAGCTCGCGCGTTGGAGTTAGGATTAAAACCCGCGCACCGCGCCTTGAGGGTGGTATGTTAAGCAAATGCTGTAGGGTAGGGAGCAAGAAGGCTGCCGTTTTACCACTGCCGGTTTCGGCGCTGACTAAAAGATCGAGGTGTTTTAGTGCCGGTGGGATGGCTTGCAGTTGTACTGGCGTGGGTTTCTCGTAGCCTAAGTTGGCAACGGCTTGCAGCAAGGGAATGGCCAGTTGTAAATCGGCAAATGATAGGGGGTTCTCTAGGGTGGCGGTAAGCATGTGTTGTCCGTTAAGCCTGCGGTATTGCTATTAGGGATTGGATTAAATGTGGAATGGAAATAAGTTAAACATTTCCGGAATACTGATGCTGTGCGTTATGTCACAGTTAATCTTAATATGTCGGGTTATGTGTCAGGGCTGTTTGCTTATGTGTGTCAACCTTGTTGATGATACTGCATTATGCGTTCCACTTCCTGTTTAGAGCCCAGAATCACCGGTACGCGCTGGTGGATGCTGTCCGGCTTGATGTCCAGAATACGTTCACGGCCTGTGGTACAAAGGCCCCCTGCTTGTTCAATAATAAATCCCATCGGGTTCGCTTCGTACATTAACCGTAGCTTGGCTGGTTTGGCAGGATTGCGTGAGTCCAGCGGGTACAAAAACACCCCGCCACGGGTGAGGATGCGGTAAACATCCGCCACTAAAGAGGCTATCCAGCGCATGTTGTAATTTTTTTCAATTATACCATCAGTGCCTTGTACGCAATCTTCTATGTAACGTTGTACTGGTGGTTCCCAGAAACGCTGATTGGACATGTTAATGGCAAACTCATTGGTTTCTTCGGGGATTCTCATATTGCAGTGCGTGAGGATAAATTCGCCAATATCCTGATCGAGCGTAAAGGCATTAACACCATGTCCGGTAGTTAACACCATCATGGTCGATGGGCCATACAGCACAAAACCGGCACAAACCTGTTCTGTACCTTTACGCAAGAAATCTTGCACCTCAGGATGCACGCCTTCACGGCAACGATGAATTGAAAAGATCGTACCGACAGCCAGGTTGACATCAATATTCGACGAGCCATCCAGCGGATCAAAGACCACCAAATATTTGCCTTTGGGATATTGATCGGGAATTTTAATGGGCTCATCGATTTCTTCCGAAGCCATGCCGGCTAGGTGGCCAGTCCAGTTCAGTTCGTTCACCATGATGTCGTTGGTGATGATATCCAATTTCTTTTGGATTTCACCCTGAACGTTCTCTGATTCGGCACTGCCCAGCACGCCGATCAATTCACCACGATTGACTAGATGTGATATTTTTTTGCAGGCGGTAACAATGTTGTTGAGTAGCAGAGTGAAGGTACCGGAAGCATCCGGTAAGCCGCGTTGTTGTTCAATCAGAAATTGGGTTAGGGTAACTTTATGGGACATGCGTACTAATTCCGTTGTGATGTTTTTGCTAGAATAAAATGATTGTGTGACAAAGTAACGTTATTCTTTTTTGCAGACGATATTGTAAATTTTGCAAGAAAGGATCGACGTTGCCAACACCAAAGTGATCGCATTGGCGTAGATAATGGCCTTATTAGACAGATAGATGCCATAGATTAACCAACAGGCTACGCCTAGCGTAAACAAGCTGTACATCGTTAATGAAAGCGCTGCGGTGTCTCTGGTTCTGAGGGTCAAAATAGCTTGCGGTAAAAACGACACAGTTGTCAAGGTGGCAGCGGCGTAGCCAATAATTTCTGGGATGAGGATCATGGTCGGATTATGAGTGTGTTCCGGATTAGGTCTTTGGGGTAAATTACCTAGAGGCAGTTCTGTTGCCGCCTGGGTGAGTTATACACAAAAATTGTGGATAACTCTGTGGATAACTCGTTTTTTTTGCATTCTAATGAATGATTTTATTACAATTTTGTTACTTTGTATAAAAATGCGCCAAACAAATATTGTATTATAAATCAATGAATTGTGTTTTTTATTGCGGCGGCGGCCAAGGTAAAACACCTGTCAGGTAGATCATTGTTTTTCCTGTGTATAATTTTTCATGCAACAATGTCGTTGTACCCCAACTACCGCTGATTTTACTGCCTGAACGGTTCAATTTAATGGGTAATGACAAAACGCACTGCATCCAGCCGAAGTTGTGCCGTTTGAATATGTTCATGCGCCAGCATGGCCAGATCTTTGAGTTGCTCAATTTCTTCGGTTTTAATGGACGGATTAACTTTTTGCAATCTGGCCAACCTTTTAATTTCAGCGCTGAGCGATGTCAGCATAGTTTCGCTGGCTTGGCTAATAATGTTTTCCATAGCCTTTTTGGCATATTGTTCA
>SBAV01000021.1 GCA_005239965.1 Methylobacter tundripaludum | reverse complement strand
TTATAACACAATGATTTCATATGAATTAAACATACAGTCCGATTTACATGAAAACTTTCGCTAAATTAGAACTGTTCACTACTTTTGCACTGAAATGAATGGAGCCAAGACGGGAATAAAAAAGCAAGCTAAAACGACAGCTTTTTTTTGCTCATGCTGATGATTTCAGGACAAAATTTTCAGCATCTTTTAATTGTATTGTTAGTTTTCTAACGTGATGAGGAATAACATGAAAAAGTTAATTTTACAAAATATCGTTACCGCAACAGCGCTTTTGGCAGCCCTGAGTTATGTCGGCGCTGCCTCAGCACACTCACTGAACGGTTCCCTGGGCGCAGCAGCAAGTGCGGTCGATGTTTGGCAGACGACATGCTCAAAAGATACTGCGACGGGCGCAGTCAACAAATTTATCAGCCGCGTTAAAGCAGCAAAAAAAGGCGTTTTAGTCAGCATACAAGCCTCTAAAGGCAAGCTGGCTTCTCATACAACGGATGCCGTTGGCGGCAATGCGGCCTACAGTCCAGATGGGGTGATTTTGAAAGGTGGCGAAGGCCCTTACACCATCCTGATAGATAAGAGCGGCGCGGGCATAATGAATTATGTATTCGAAACACATTGCCAAACTGCAAGTGGCTCACATACTAAACAGGATGGACCTGTGCGAGTCCAAAACCAGTAAGTTTTGTTATTCTTATGAAAAAGACAGTGCTGTTTTAGCCTTGTTGCTGTAGGTTGGTTTAGCGTGGTTTAATCAAGTATCATTAGCATATTCGATACGCTACGCTCATCTGGCTTGTATTAGGTCGGGGGAGCAACGGCAATAATTAATGAAGAGGCAAGAATGATTCCACGGATATTAACGTTGTTTGGTGTTCTTTTGGTAGTTGTTTCAACATCGTCAAGAGCTGCGGACATAAATAAACCGATGCCCGCTTGTATGCTAGCACCCTTTGACGGCGGGCAGCCCTATGACCTGCAAAAATTCAAAGGCAAAGTGGTTTATATCGATTTTTGGGCATCGTGGTGCGGCTCTTGTGCAAAATCCTTCCCGTTTTTAAACACCATGCACGAAGCGTTTAAAGATAAAGGCTTACAGATTGTCGGCGTGAATCTTGATGAAGATAGCAAAGCAGCGGGAACCTTTCTCAGTAACTCCCCGGCTCAATTTGTTGTGGCCGCTGATATTAGCAAGCAGTGTGCGACAAATTTTGCTGTGGAGGCAATGCCTTCCACTTTCCTTATCGATAAACAAGGCATGATTCGCTATATGCATTTAGGTTTTCGCGACGGAGAAACCAAGGACATTGAAGAAAAGGTCGCGCAATTATTAGCTGAACGTTGAAAGCAGCGCCTGATATTCCGTAAGGCTAATTTGCTAAAAGGATAACCATGAAAGCTAGGAATTTTGTGCTATCGGTAATGTGTTGTGTCGCGTATAGCGGTATATCAGGTTGTACTGCTGTACAACCCTGGGAACGCGGCAATTTCGCCAAACCCCACATGGCATTGGACCCTGATCCTCTGGGTAGCGCATTAAGTGAGCACAATTACAGCAGCCGTGAAGGTGCGGCGGCCGGAAGCTCTGCAGGAGGCGGTGGTTGTGGCTGTTACTAAGCTAAAACTTACAAAAACCAAACCAAAAAGATCAGCAAATGCCTCGCTGCAAGCGTTAATGGCCGCCGCCCTGGCCTTGCCGGGCTTAATAGCAGCTCCTGCGTATGCCGAAGATGATGAAGTCGGCTTTCAATACGGCCATTATCAGGAAGGCAAACGCCAGTTGTTTGATGCCAAAAGCCAGCTTAACCCTATTGAAGTCGATAGCTTGCAAGGCAGCGCCAAAATAAAGTTGGCAGATCGACTCAAATTTGCTTTCAATTACACCCAAGACACCTGGTCAGGTGCAACGCCTATTAGCACAGCGCCGGTAACGCGAAATGCAAATAGATTGAGAGTTGAGGGAGATATCAATTCAGGGGCCACGCCTTTGATAGGTGATACGCAAGGCGTTTTTGATAAACATCTCACCCCCATGAAACTCAGCACACCAGGCGACCTTGGTTCTACAGTGCTTGGCAAAGACACGCGCCTAGTGCATACCCTGTCTTTTGCTTCACCAGAAACCCGCAAGCAAGGTGATTTTAAATTAAGCTACGAATGGGATAAGGCTGCATTAGATATGGGCGGGGGCATTTCCATCGAAAAAGATTACGAATCCCGATTTGGCAATCTGGGTGGGCGCTGGGATTTTAATCAGAAACTAACCAGTGTCAGTGCAGGAGTAAGCTACACCAATAGCCATACACATGCCATGTTAGATCACGATGCCGCACCTTATTATTTCACGCGTGGTAGTCTCAACCCATATGATAATACAGTTAATTTCGCTACTGATAGTTCCGGTATCAAAACTATTGATGGAAATAAAGAAGACTGGGCAACACATTTGGGTTTAACGCAAATACTGAACAAAAATGCTTTGGTGAATCTAAATCTGGGCTATACCCACAGTAGCGGTTTTATGGAAAATCCTTACAAAGTGGTAACCTTTATGTTTGTTGATCCAAAGTCGCAATTGCGCCCTGATGGTAACTACAATGGCTATTATGCTTCGTTGCTTGAACAACGGCCAGATGAGCGCAACCAATGGACGGAAAATTTACGCTATGTTCAATATATAGGGGCATTGGATGCATCATTACATTTTGACTACCGGTTTTTCCATGATGACTGGGGCATTAATGCACATACCTTTGAATTGGATTGGGGACAACCTTTAGGCAACGGCTGGACTGTTACCCCCAGATTTCGTTATTACTCACAAAGTGCCGCTGATTTTTATCAACCGGTATTCCTAGCCAAGCAAGGCTTGCCCGGTGCCGGCATTCTTAATCCTGATGGCACGGCAAACGGTAAATATCCTTCAAACCTGTCGTTGAGCACCTTGCCCAGCAGTTATTCCAGCGACCACCGTTTGTCAGGTTATGGTGCCCTCAGTGGTGGTGTAACGCTAAACAAGCAATTTGCCAAAGGGGTCAACTTTGAAATGGGTTTTGAATACTATACCCACGCCGGTTCGTTAAAATTGGGCGGTGGCAGTGAAGGCAGCTACGCCGACTTTAACTATTATGTTGCCAATGCGGCCATGAAGGTTAATTTGGATGCTCTGGCATCAGCCGATAGCGGACACAGTCATCACAGCAATTCCGATCATCATGTTGGACACAGTGGACATGGGAGCCATGCACCTGCCGGTGTGATGTTCGACCATGCCCTGCATAAAGCGGGTTATGTGATGGTGGGGTATCGTTACATGTATGGCAATCAGGCCGGTAATATACTGCACGGTGACAGTTTCGCCAACGACACAGATATATCTAAGCATGGCTGTGCTAATAACCCCTGTAGCACAGCACCCACTTACATGACCATGCACATGCACATGCTTGATCTCATGGTTGCACCTACCGATTGGTTAACATTGATGTTAATGCCGCAGTTTGTCGACATGAATATGAACCTGCACGACCTTAAGGGCGCGCCCGACGATCCGAACCCTCATGTGCATCCAGGAGGCCATGCCACAGGCGGAGTGGGCGATACCGGCATGTACGCCATTACTAAGCTGTTCGACAGACCCGGCCATCATATTAATTTGAGCTTGGGCATCAGTGCGCCCACCGGTGATGTCGGTGTAAAACTGAGAGATGCGCATCATTCGGGAGATCTTTTCATCCACTATGGTATGCAGCTGGGTAGCGGCACCTGGGACTTTAAGCCTGCACTTACTTACACCGGCGAGTTGGATAAATGGTCATGGGGCATACAGGCCAGCGGCACCAAACGGCTTGAAAGCAAAAATTCATCCGGCTTTGCTTTTGGTGATATTTTTCAGTCAACGGTGTGGGGGGGCTATAACCTGACTGACTGGTTGGTTGCCTCAATACGCGGTGTCTATACTGTGCAAGGCACCATCAAAGGTGAATTCAATGGTCCGCACCTTGGTGATGGCGCTGAGGGTCGTGCGTGGGGTGGCTCTCAGGATTATACGGGTAACTATGGTGGACGCTTTTGGGATGTTGGTTTTGGTCTGAGTACAATGATTCCCGGCGGGGATTTACGGGGGAACCGCTTGAGTTTTGAATGGCTGCAACCGGTACATGATGATGTTAACGGCTACCAGGTAGAACGCGATGCGGCATTGTCGGCAACCTGGAGTTACATGTTTTGAAGGACTTAATATCTGTACGGTAATTGTAGTTTGGATACGTGTATTGAATGATATTTTACCAACGATCCTTTAATGCGATGGGCTCGCCTTGTGATATACAGCTTTTCGCCAAAACCCATAACCAGGCCAGTCAAGTTGCCGAAACGGCCATTGCCGATGTGCTACGCCTGGAACAACGTTATTCGCGGTATCGTGCTGACAGTTTCTTAAGTGAAATTAATCGCGTTGCGGCAATCGGCGGTTCGATCAGCGTCGATGAGGAAACCGCAGGCTTGCTTAATTATGCCACGGCTTGCTACCAGCAAAGTGATGGCTTGTTTGACATTACCTCCGGCATCTTGCGTAAAGCCTGGCGATTTAATTCAGGCCAGCTGCCAAAAGCCCACGAGATTGATGCCTTGCTGGATAAAGTAGGCTGGCACAAACTGCGATGGAAACCACCGGTACTGACTTTTCCTTTCGCCGGCATGGAAATTGATTTTGGCGGCGTAGTCAAAGAATATGCCGTTGATCGTGTGGCCGCCTTGTGTTGGGCGTCCGGGGTGCGGCACGGGGTGGTGAATTTGGGCGGCGATATTAAAATCATAGGCCCAAGGGCAGACGGTGAACCCTGGCGGGTGGGTATTCGCCATCCCCGTGAAAAAGACGCCATCATGCAGACTATAACCCTGCATAAAGGCGGATTAGCCAGTAGCGGCGATTATGAACGCTGTATTGAAATCGATGGCGTCCGTTATGGCCATGTCCTGAATCCTAAAACCGGTTGGCCAGTACGCCATCTGGCCTCGGTCAGTGTGGTGGGGGATTTTTGCGTGGTAGCAGGTAGTGCCTCGACCATTGCCATGCTGAAAGAAGACAAAGGCCCGGCCTGGTTAGAAAGCCTGGGATTGCCCTATTTGTGGGTGGATATTCACGGCAACACTGGCGGATCGTTCGATGATTTGCATAACGCCCACTCAACAAAGTGAGACAGTATTTTCCAATTGATAAATGAGTCTGAAAGAACAAAATAGACCCTAACAAATTATCCGATTTTTAAGTCTCGTTCATGGATGGTTTTAAATAATTTTGAGCGTTCTTTTTGAAGTTGCTCAGTGGCTTGGTCATCGGTTTGGCTCAATGCGAACTTGTCCAGTATTTCAAAAGTAATGCCCGGTTTCAAATAGTTTTGGGCATTTTCAATAGATTTTAGCTTGTCATACGGTGTCATCATACATTCATAAAGGTAGGTTTTTTTGTTCTTGCCATTTTTATCCTTAACTGTTTTAGGGAAAAAGCAGGGTCGATGATAATTGATATAGGGGAACACAAAGTCTCTTGGTTGAACGTGTTTATCAAAGGTGCCCATTGCTGTGGGATATGTGCATACCCAAATAGCTTACGGATTACAGAACCATTTTTGCTTTTCGCCAAGGCATTGTCATTGGTCTGCCTGGAACGGGATTTGGTAAATTCAACCAAAAGCTTGGTCAGTAACGCGGCCACTTTGTAGTTAATGTATTCTGAACCGTTGTCTGAGTGGAAGCCTTTAATAACAAAGGGAAAACAAGCCAGCAACTGTTCAATGGCCGATATCAAATACTGCTCACTGATTTTCGGGGCGGTACAGACCACTTCGAACTGTGCCACCTCGTCAACGGCATTGATATGGTAAACGCCTTTTTGCTTATCCAGGTCGCCCTGATGGACAGTATCAATACGGATAAAGCCAGGCTGGCCGTTGGCCTGCGGCTTTTTTCTTCCCCCAATGGCCACCACTTTGGGACGCGTTTTTTCAAGGGTGTAACGTTGCCGAAGATAGGGCTTCGACTTTCTGAGGTTATACAGATGGGCAACGGATATACCCGCCAAACGCTGGTATTGTGTTTGGCCAAACAAGCTGTAAGCACGTTCGCAAAGCT
>SBAV01000164.1 GCA_005239965.1 Methylobacter tundripaludum | reverse complement strand
GGCCTTGTTGAATTACCACTGGCCGGGCAACATTCGTGAACTGGAGCATTTACTCAGCCGGGCGGCGCTAAAATCAGCGACCGGCGAAAATCGCCAAGCAAATCTTGTAACTATTTCCCGGAGCTATTTGGATATAGTGCCAACACCGCCGGAGCAATTGAATTATCCACACATCAACACCGTAACTGAATCATCAACACCGCCACCCATACTGGATCTTAAAGACGCAGTTGACAAGTTCCAGCGCCAGTTCATCCAGCAACAACTTGCAGCACAACAGGGCAACAGGGCCGCTACGGCGCGCGCACTGGGGCTGGATCGGGGCAACTTTCACCGTTTGCTAAAACGATTGGCAATTGAAACATAAAACCGGACTTCGCTCTCGCTAGATCAACTACGCGCTAAAGATTGTACTTCCGCACCCGATACCGCAAAGTTTCCCGCGTAGTACCTAACGCCCTGGCCGCCGCAACCAGATTATGCCCGGTTTTTTCCAAGGCTGTTTTAATGACATAACAGTCGATATCATCCAGGGCCATGCTGCCGTCCAAAGGCAAGTAAATACTGTGTTCTTCTGACAGACCGTTTGTAGTCGCGTTATTTTCCTGTTTGGGTAAATTGAGCCACTGTTCGGGAAATACCTCTCCATCCGCAAACAGCACACAGCGTTCAATGACATTACGCAATTCCCTGACATTACCGGGCCAATAATGGGATTTCAGTTTTTTCCACACGGCAACAGGAATATTCCTAACACGACGGCCTGCCTTAGCATTGTATTCAGCAACAAATAACGGGATAAGCTCATCCAGATCTTCGATCACCTCGCGCAGCGGCGGCAACATGACTTTAAACACACTGAGACGATGGTATAAATCGGCGCGAAAACTGCCGGTTTGCACCATTTTTTCCAGATCCCGGTTACTGGCAGCAATAATCTGGACATCCACCGTAATTTCCTTTTCACCACCCAAACGGCGTATTTTGTGGTCTTCAATGGCTTTCAACAATTTGGCTTGCAAATCCAAAGGCATTTCACCCATCTCATCCATAAACAAAGTGCCGCCGTTCGCCTGTTCCAACAATCCCCTATGGCGACCGGTCGCACCGGTAAATGCCCCCGATTCGTGACCGAATAATTCCGATTCCAGCAACTCGCGGGGCAGTGCCGCACAATTCACTTCAATCATGGGTTGGCTGGCGCGTGGCCCGCCATAATGTAAGATACGCGCCGTTAAGCCTTTGCCGGTACCGGTCTCACCACCAATAACCAAGGCGCTAAACGGCACTTGCGTCAACTTGGAGAGCAACTGTCGAACAGCGTGCGCCTGCGGACTATGGCCGACATAGGCATCCGGTGAATAACGCAAATGCCTGTTTTTGGTCTGCTCGCTGATGCGGCGCTGAATAGTGGCGCCACGCGCCGCACTGGCAACGATGAGATCCAGGTGGTCCAAATCACAGGGTTTTTCCAGAAAGTCGTAAGCGCCCAACCGTAACGCCCTCACCGAATCAGGGACGCTGCCATAACCGGTTAAAAACAGCCACTCCCCGTAACTGATATTTTTTTTCATGGCCTCCATAAAGTCCAGCGCATTACCGTCCGGCAAATTCATGTCAGAAATAATCAGCAAGGGATCAATTTTCTTTTTAATCAGCAAGTCTTCGGCTTCAGCCAGACTCATCGCCCATACCACGTCCCACCCCGAATTCTGGTAATGCCGGGATAACTCTGCCCCTAACAATTTTTCGTCTTCAATAACCAGTAAGGTTTCCAGCATGGCTTTGGCTCCAAAATTAAGCATCGGGCAAAAATAATAACACGCAGGCACCTTGTGGCGATTGATTAGTCAATTTGATAGTGCCGCCCATATCTTTAATAAAGCGCTGCACCATAGCCAAACCCAATCCCGTACCCTGTGTATGACTGGTGCGAAATGGACGAATGCCATAATCCAGCATTTCCTGAGAGAAACCGTTGCCATTATCCGAGACCTGGATATGCAAACCCTGCTTATCCTTGTGTGCTTTGATGGCGACCATACCGCCCTGCACTGGCATGGCACCGGCGGCGTTCAATATCAAATTTAGCAAGATCTGGCGTATTTCGCCTTCTGGTAGATGGACAAACAGTGGCGATGGAACAGCGACGGCTATATTAATGTTTTCAGCAATTTGGTAACGGGTCAGCACCACCAAATCCCGAATTAGCGCCGACAAGTCGAAGGTTGACGAGGTTTCCGGCGTATGTCTGCTTTGGTCGAGCATTCTGTTAAGCAATCGGGACAAGCGTTTTAGCTCATCATCAATCATCTGCATTCTTTCGCAATGTTCTTTGTCGTCAATTTCCTTGCGCAAATTACTGAATGCCATTTGAATCCCTGCCAAAGGATTGCGAATCTCATGCGCCAATTCTGCGGCAACCTCCCCTATTGCCGCCAATCGTTCGGCCCTTGCCAGGCTATATTGTTGTTCCAGTAACGTCTGCGTAGCTACCCTGACTTCCCGCTGCAAAGATTGGGCATGCCGGCGGTTGGTTTCTTCCAGATCGGCAAGATGGGTGACCATGCCGTTGTAGCTGTCAAACACCGGCAAAAGCAAAGGATCAAGGTGGTATGTGGTGATCGGCGTATAGTTCTCTTCGGTCAACCGTTCCAACAGTTGCCTTAAATCGTTTAGCGGGTGCAGGATCCTAAAATAGAGAAACAACATCGCGCCCAGCAATATCAACACAAATACCAGCAAGGCGATATACAGCTCTGTCTGGGTTTCAAGATTGATGTCTTCCAACATTTTTTCACGTTGCAAGCCTTCTTTATCCAGGGTATCACTCATCGCGCTCAGCACAGCGGATAAACGCCGGTGTTTTTCGTGGGGTTCGAGCGAACCAATATCCACCAGCATGGTTTCTATTTTTTGCAGATTCTCTCTTGTCGTTGTCGACAAATGGCGTTGATTAATCATCAAGTCTTCCATTTGTTTCAACGTGTTCGTTAATGCGACAGGAGATACCTTGGTGTCAGATCCGGTCAGGTTTTCAATCACTGACTGCTGCAATCCCACCGAGACATCCTGAATCCGGTGTGAGTAATTGACGTACGACAACACCGTTTGAAAATGATGAATGTTACGTAAAATCATTCCGCCTAGAATTGCCAGCGCCAGTAACAACAACCCAAGAAAAACCAAACCACGGCGCTGGGCTGGACGGTAAAAAATGGGCTGCATGGCATCTCCAAAGAATGATTAAACTATAGGACTGAGCATAATAGGAACATCAGTAGCCGTTCAAGAGTTTTTTAACATGAATGGCAGGGTAACTTTCAAGCATTGCCCATAGTGCAAACCTTAAAATGTCAAAAGAAATATAGCTTGCTACTTAGCTAAAACTCGACACTGTAATCTTTGCAGTTATTATGGTCTTAGGTGATTTCCACGAAAGAATATCCCCAATGAAACTTTATTTGTCCACGGAAGGCACGAAAAACACGAAAAAATATACGTAGAAATATTATGTTATTGC
>SBAV01000494.1 GCA_005239965.1 Methylobacter tundripaludum | reverse complement strand
GCTTAAATTTCCCCTCATCCCAACCTTCTCCCTCTGGAGAAGGGGGCGTGTTCTTAACTTAATGGCAGTGCTATCGTTGGTGCTTGGCGTATTGTCGGGCTTTTATCAGTGCTCAAGTGGCGAACTGGTACAGTGGGGCAATATGTGCCGTGATGAGTATGTGGCCAACTGTTTCCTCCGAGACTAGCTGGCGGCTTTCCCTACGCCTTTGTAGTCGATTCCCCAGGCGTATCGGTGGAAAATGCGCTAGGTCCAGAAGACGAGTTCAGGTTCTTGCCTTTTGTCATCAATGTATGGTTTTACTTTGTTGCTGGTGTAGTTTCGTACACATCACTCAAAAATTTCCTTAAAATGTGAATATTTCCGGTAGGTGTTGACACGGCACCGGTCAATTCAAGGTTCAAACTGTTTTATTTTCTGTGAAGGATTAAGCTATGGCGGTATACCCCAAAGGGGCTGATGGTCAGTATTATTTTCCCACTATGCCGGATGTTGCTGGCATCACATTGGGCACGGCGAATGCTGGTATCAAGCAAACGGTCAGGGATGATGTTTTGCTGATCCAAATGTCGGAAGGTTCAACATGTGCAGCGGTGTTTACCCAAAATGCGTTTTGCGCTGCGCCTGTGCATGTCGCAAAAGCTAATTTGGCACACGCACCGCGCTGGTTATTGATTAATTCCGGCAATGCCAATGCTGGAACCGGGACACAGGGCATGGATGCTGCCTTGGCTTCCTGTGACGGTGTTGCCGGGGTGGTCGGTGGGCAAGCCAATCAGGTGCTGCCGTTTTCTACCGGCGTGATAGGCCAGCCGTTGCCTGTAGCAAAAATTATTGCTGCTTTGCCGAAGGCTTTTGCTGACTTGAATTTATCCAATTGGGAAAAGGCAGCGCGCGCGATTATGACGACCGATACTTTCCCCAAAGGCGTCTCGGAAGTCATTGCTATTGACGGCGCAACCATCACCATCAACGGCATTTCCAAAGGTGCGGGGATGATCCAGCCCAATATGGCTACTATGCTGGGTTTTATCGCTACTGATGCCAATATCAGCCAAGCCCTGTTGCAGCAATGTTTAGCGCGAGCTGTTGAGCAATCTTTTAACCTTATTACTGTCGATGGCGACACCTCAACCAACGATGCTTGTGTGGTCATGGCCAGTGTTTGCTCGCGTGTTCCTGAAATTAAGGATGGCAGTGCCGCTTTCCACGATTTTTCTGCGGCTTTGATGCGCGTGTGCAAACAATTGGCTGAGGCGATTGTCAGGGATGGCGAAGGCGCGACCAAGCTCATCCGCATACAGGTTGAACAGGCATTGCATGATGAAGAAGCCGTGCGCGTAGGCAAAACGATTGCCCATTCGCCGCTGGTCAAGACGGCATTTTTCGCCAGTGATCCCAATTGGGGGCGCATACTTGCCGCTGTGGGTCGGGCTGGCGTTGACAAGATGGTTCTGGAAGATGTGCAGATTTATCTGGATGACGTGTGTATTGTCAGAAATGGCCAACGCGCCGATGATTACACCGAAGAAGCGGGGCAAGCAGTGATGGATCGTGAAGAGATCACCATTACTGTCAAACTGGGTCGCGGTGATGCCAGCCAAGAAATTTTGACCTGTGATTTTTCTTACGATTACGTGCGTATCAATGCCGAATACCGCACCTAGTTTGTTATGACGTTGTTGCGGGTGGCTGTTGGCGTGGTAAAAAATCCGGCGGGCCAAGTCTTAATCTCGCTACGTAACCCTGATCTGCATCAAGGTGGCTTGTGGGAGTTTCCCGGTGGCAAAGTGGAAGTTGGCGAATCCATTGACCAAGCCTTACGGCGGGAGCTGAAGGAAGAACTGGCTATTGATATACTCACCGCTGAGCCATTAATCACGATCAGGCACGATTATGCCGACCGCCGTGTGCAACTGCATGTGTTTTTGGTGGAGCAGTTTTCTGGCAGCGTCAAGCACAGCGATAAACAGCCTATCGAATGGGTTGCACCGGATGAACTGAATCAGTATGTTTTTCCTGAAGCCAATAAGGCCATCATCACCGCCGCCCAACTGCCCGTTTATTATGCGATATTGGATGATGCTGACCATGAAACACTGTTGTTCAATTTGCAAAGAATGTTGATTAGAGGCATACGCTTAGTCCAAGTCAGATTAAAACGGTTATCGGCTGAAGCAGTGGCACATTTTGTTGCAGTGGCTTATGCCATTTGCCATGCTTACAATGCGCGGTTGCTAATCAATTCTGACATAGCGGATAGCCTCCGCGTGACTGATGGCATTCATTTGACCTCAAACCATTTAATGAAAATGACGCAGCGCCCTGCTAATCAAACTTGGGTTGGCGCGTCTTGTCATAATCTGGCTGAATTACAGCACGCTGAAAAAATAGGCGTGGATTTTGTGGTGATAGCGCCGGTATTGGCAACGCAAACACACGCAAATGTTAAACCCTTAGGTTGGGCTGGGTTCGAAACATTGGTGTCTCACGCCAAGGTTCCGGTTTATGCTTTGGGTGGTTTGTCCACGTCCGATTTGCCGTATGCGCGACAGGCAGGCGCCCAAGGCATTGCCGCGATTCGGGCATTTCTGGGTTAACATCGTTGTTGTGATTTCTGGACTTTAACGTTCGGCGCGTGGTTTTATTTCATACGGTATTTTTACAGAGTTTCAAAAGCTTATGATGTTCACTCCCCAAGTTCCTAAAGCTAACGACCAAGTCCTGATCTGGACAGGGTTGACCGGCTGCGGCGATTCATTGGCGTTGGCTTCTGCCATTAAAAATGAAAACCGCCTGTTTGTGATTGTCACCCCCGATAATCAAACAGCGTTGCGTTTTGAACACGAGCTGTCTTTTTTCTTGCAGGATGAACATCCTATTTTGCATTTTCCTGATTGGGAAATCTTGCCTTACGATGTGTTTTCGGCACTTCCTGAAATCATTTCAGAACGTTTGAAGACCTTGGCTTTGCTGCCGCAGGTCAAGCGTGGGGCTTTAGTTGTTTCGGTGACTACATTAATGCACCGTTTGGCGCCGCGCCAACATGTGTTGGCGAACAGCTTTGCGATTAACATAGGTGACCATTTTAATCTGGAGTTGAATCGCCTCAAGCTGGAAAGCGTGGGGTATCAGTGTGTTTCGCAAGTGCATCAACACGCCGAGTTTGCGGTCAGGGGGGCGATAGTCGATTTGTTTCCGATGGGCAGCAAGGTACCGTTTCGTATCGAACTGTTCGATGAAGACGTGGAATCCATACGCACCTTCGACCCCGAAACGCAACGCTCATTGGATAAAATCGACCAGATCCATTTGTTTCCAGCACGGGAATTCCCCTTTACCGACGACTCTATTAAGCACTTCCGCCAAGCGTTTAGAAAATATTTTCCCAATGCTTCCGAGAAAAACATCTTATACCAGGATGTAAGCAGAGGCATTTCTCCCAGTGGTATTGAATATTATCTGCCGCTATTTGTGGAACAAACCGCCACCTTATTTGATTATTTGCCGGCATCGGCTGTGCTGGTGGCAAACAAGGATTTTCAACAAAATGCCCAGGCGTTTTATGGGGAAGCCGAAGAGCGCTTTGAGCAAAGAAAATACGATATCGACCGGCCATTATTGGCACCCAACGTACTATTTTTATCGGCAGATGAATTACAGCAACGTGTGGCGGCTTTTGCGCGTATTGCTTTAGATTTGGTATCTACCGGCGAACAACAGGTGCTTGCCGGTAATGTACTGTTTAATTGCCGCAAACTGCCTAACCTGGCCCTTGATGCCAAAGTAGCTGACTCCAATCAGGCCTTAGTCCAGTTTGTAAATGACTACACCGGTAAAATTTTGTTTGTCGCCGAATCCGCAGGCCGCCGGGAAGGCTTGATAGAAAAACTAAGGCATTACAAAATTACCGTCAAACAGGTGGATAGCTGGCAGGCTTTTTTAAAGTCAGAAATTTCGCCCTGTATTTTGGTGGCGCCTATTGATCATGGTTTATGGTTGGACGATCCGTCTATTGCCATTATTACCGAAAGCCTGCTGTCCGGTGAAAAAGTCCAGCAACGGCGCAGGCGACGCAAGTCCAGCGTGCGCGAACTGGAAAATATTGTCAATAACTTAAATGAGTTGACGATAGGGTCACCGGTTGTGCATCAGGAGCACGGCGTAGGGCGTTACTTGGGGTTGTTTACGCTAAACGTGAATGGCATTCCCGCGGAGTTTCTTGCCCTGGAATATGCGAATAATGACAAGCTGTACGTGCCGGTTTCAACATTGCATGTCATTGGCCGCTATACCGGGATGAATCCCGAAGATGCGCCGCTGCATAAACTGGGCGGTGACCAGTGGGGCAAGGCCAAGAAAAAAGCCATGGCACGGATCAGGGACGTGGCGGCCGAACTGCTGGAAATTCACGCCAAACGCGCCATCAAGCCCGGCCATGCGTTTGTTGTCGATGATGCCGAATACCAGGCGTTTGCCGATGCCTTCCCTTTTGAGGAAACGCCGGATCAGCAAACCGCCATTGAAATGATACTGGAAGATATGGCCAGCCCCCAGCCGATGGACAGGGTGATTTGCGGCGATGTCGGTTTTGGCAAGACCGAGGTTTCCATGCGGGCCGCCTTTATCGCCGTGCAAAGCGGCAAGCAGGTGGCGGTATTGGTGCCGACGACCTTGTTGGCGCAGCAGCATTACCAGAACTTTTCTGACCGTTTTGCCGATTGGCCGATACGTATCGACGTGCTGTCCCGGTTTGTAACGCCGAAACAGCAGAAAGAAATTGCCGATGATCTAGCTCAAGGTAAAGTTGATATTGTCATTGGTACGCACAAGCTATTATCCAAAGAAATTAAGTACAAAGCTTTAGGCTTGGTGATTATTGATGAGGAGCACCGTTTTGGGGTCAGCCAGAAAGAGCATTTCAAAAAACTGCGTAACGAATTGGATATTCTGACACTAACCGCTACGCCCATTCCGCGCACGCTGAATATGGCGATGTCAGGTTTGCGCGATATTTCGATTATTGCCAGCCCGCCGCCGAACCGCCATGCCATCAAGACTTTTATCAGCCAATGGATTGATGCGCAAATCAGGGAAGCATGTTTGCGGGAGATCAAGCGCGGTGGCCAAGTTTTCTTTTTGCACAATGATGTCAAGAGCATGGATAAAATGGCCAGGGATTTGGCGGGATTGGTGCCGGAAGCGCGTATAGAAATCGCCCACGGGCAAATGCCGGAGCGTGATCTTGAAAAGGTCATGCTGGATTTTTACCACCAGCGTTTCAACCTGTTGCTGTGTTCGACCATCGTTGAGAGCGGTATCGACATTCCCAGTGCCAACACCATCATCATCAATCGTGCTGACAAACTGGGCTTGGCGCAGTTGCACCAGCTGCGTGGGCGGGTTGGGCGTTCTCATCATCGCGCTTACGCTTATTTTATTGTGCCGCCCAAGTCCTTGCTCAGCAAAGATGCCATTAAGCGCCTGGAAGCGGTGGAAGCCTCCGGTGATTTGGGAGCTGGCTTCATGTTGTCATCACACGATATGGAAATACGCGGGGCAGGGGAGTTGTTGGGCGATGACCAAAGCGGGCAAATCCAGGAAATCGGCTTTACCTTGTATGCGGAATTGCTGGAGCGGGCGGTCAATGCGTTAAAATCAGGCAAGCAACCTGAGCTGGATGCGCCGATAGATAGGGGCCCTGAAGTTGATCTACAGGCAGCAGCGTTAATTCCTGAAGATTACCTGCCCGACATACACGACCGTTTGGTTCTGTACAAACGCATTTCCAGCGCCGAAACTACTCATGATTTACGTGAATTGCAGATAGAAATGATTGATCGATTCGGCCTGTTACCAGAGTCCGTAAAGACTTTATTCGGTATTGCCGAATTGAAACAGCAGGCCGAAAAAATGGGCATCAAAAAAATAGAAGCCAATGCGACCGGTGGGCGTTTTATTTTTGCTGCGGAACCGAAAATTAATGCCGAACAATTGATTCTTCTGATACAGACCCAGGCGCAGGTTTATAAGTTTGATGGTGCGGACAAGTTACGGTTTATAAAACCGTTTGAAACTACGGAACAGAAGTTTGTTTTTATCCGCGAATTGCTGGGGCGGTTGGTTTTGGAGGAGATGGCGTAATGGGTATTTAATAACAAAGACAGGCAAACACGAAATGAGCGTTTGCCTGTCTTTTTGTATCAACTGCGGGAAAGTTTTTTTATAGCGGTTTAACTAATGTCACCTATGATAGTGCCGGTAACGTTACCGACGACATCTACAGCGGTTATGTTGCCAGGTGAGTGTTCTTCAATGACAATGGTATGCTGGCCACCGCTACCATCGCCATAGTTAACGTTAACCTGAATAGCTCCGACCTTACCTGTATTGGTCGTCAGACAGTTGGCTATAAGATATTTGTAGGCTTGCCCTGCTTTAGCAACGGTGTCGATACTGAGAAGAGTGTTGCCAGTGCTGTATAATTTTATAATACCGCCGCTGATGGAGTGTTTGGAGAAATTCCCGAAGTCGGTACCATTGACGATGCCGAAAGTGTTGCTCATCGGGGTGGCTGAAGGCAAGTCGAGCTTATCGTGCGTATCGAAACCGAATATTCTGTCAAAACCGAGGGGGATTTTGGCTGGACTAAGTTGAAACTTGCTTTCTCCACTAGAAATGTGGACGGTATCGGAATTTGTAGAACCTGTAGTTAAGCGAAAAGTATCCTCCGGGCTTCCGACAATGCCACCTCCTGCACCACCATATAAATGATTGTTGCCTGTCCCTCCATACAAAGTATCTCGGCCCGAACCGCCGTAAAGTTTGTCATTGCCCGAACCGCCATCAAGTGTGTCAATGCCTGCATCACCATTGAGGGTGTCATTGCCGGCTTCACCATAAAGGGTGTCATTGCCATCGCCACCATTAAGGGTGTCATTGCCAGGTATACCATTGAAGAAAGAGGGGGGGAGGTTGTCTGCGTCACCATAAATGATGTCATTGCCATTCTTGCCATTAAGCGTGTCATTTCCCCCAAGTCCATAGATGGTGTCATTGATGCCACCAGTAAGATTAATCCTAAAGGGAAAGGCTCCATCGCCATTAATTGTTTGGCTTGCTAAAGTTCCTTTGTAGGTGCTCATGGGTATTACCTCTGTAATTAAGTTAGGGATGTGTGTTGATGTAAAATAAATTTTTTGTACTGCGTTAAATTTTTACTTGCGGCTGCTTTACGAGTATTGAGTCATTTTTCCTTAAATGTAAATCAAGAACTTAACCTAGAAATCGCTCAGTTAACGGGTTTTTCATCTGTGTAGCATTCGCTAAATGGGTGTGATTGGTTTTTTGGCGGTTCTTAATTTACATTTAACTCTCTTTAATTCACAGTAGAGAAGCTATTGAGTTGGACATAGCTCCAAATTTAACGGGATTTCAGTTTGGCGCTCGATCAATTTTCATGCGGGCCTTTTTTAAGTTCGGTAATTTACTAACTGTTAGTATGGTTCTGATTACAACATATCAATATATTGTTGTAAATAGGCATGTAAAAAATTTTGTCTAAATGCGTATATTATATAAAATACAAATAAATTATTTTTATATAAATCAACATGTTATTGTTTTATTGGTGTTAAGCATTGTGGGTTGCAAGTAAAAAATACATTTACAGATAGTGTAAAGAGAGATTGGGTGTTTTGTTATTATAGTTGGCTATTGTGGGCGGCGTGGGTATTACTGAATACAAACAACGGTTTGAGAAAATTGGCGTCAAAAAATAACGATGAAGGGTTGTAACGCAAAAAGCATTTTGTAGGGGAATTGAAAATAAAGTGGAGTGCCGAACAATTGATTAATGTAATACAAACCCAGCCCAGGCGCAGGTTTATAAGTTTGATGGTGCTGATGAGGTTTATAAAGCCGTTTGAAACGACTGAGCAGAAATTTGGGTTTATTAGTCAATTATTGGAGCGGTTGGCTTTGAAAGAGGCAATGTAGGCAAACGGTTTTGCTGTTTGCCTACACGGCTAACACTTGTACTTAAGGCCACGATTATCCCCATACGTGGCTTGGTAGAAAAATATGGCTGTTAAGCGTACAGATCAAGATGGACCTAGGGTGTTTTGTAAACGCCCTTAAATAATATGGTGGCCATCGGTTATAAAACCGGTAACGTCACCGCCTATAAGCGCAACTTCTATGCCGCCCACTTTGTGGTCTAAAAAGACAACGGTTTGTGGAGCAGTAGGTACACCTGGGACATTAGGAGCCCCCGGCACATTAACTTTAACGTC
>SBAV01000293.1 GCA_005239965.1 Methylobacter tundripaludum | reverse complement strand
CTAGAACGCTGATGACACCATTGCCGGAAAAATCAGTTTTGCAAAAATCTGTTAATTTAATGGCGGGTTCACCAAAAAACTGGTCTGCGCCTTGCTCTTCCAAAACCAGCAGCTGTCTTTGGATGGCACCCAAACTGGCCGGTGCGATATTGCCGTATTCAGCCTGTAAATCTTTGGCGTTATCGCCCATCCAGGTCAGCATGGCGCGTAAGTCTTTTAAATCCAGCAGCAACATGCCGTTGTCATCGGCAATCTTAAAACAGGTGTACATCACGCCGGTTTGGGTGTCATTGAGTTCCAACAGATTACCCAGTAACAAAGGGCCCATATCGGAGATGGTGGCGCGTATCGGGTGACCGGTTTTGCCAAAAATATCCCAGAACACCGAAGGGTTGCCACGGTGTTGAAAGCCAGTGATACCGATTTGCTGGATGCGCTCGTTCACTTTGTCATTGGCTATTCCGGGTAAGGTAATGCCGGATAAATCGCCTTTAATATCGGCAAGAAAGACCGGCACACCGATGCGCGAAAAACCTTCAGCCAAAATTTGCAGGGTGACTGTCTTTCCGGTGCCGGTAGCGCCTGAAATCATACCATGACGATTGCCCATTGCGGCATCCATAATGACTTGCTTGCCATTTTGACCTCCAATTAAAATTTCCTGCATGTTGATCTCCCGCGTTAAATAAATATACTGGTCATCGTAGCACAGTGTACTGTTGCAAGAAAGCGCGTGTAACTGGGTACTTTGTTTGAAAAAACACACGACGAGTTGGCGCGTTAATTTGTTGCTGGTGTAAAATATTTTATTTATGTGTGCTTGGTATTATTAATAGATTGCTCTATTTTTTTCAGGGTATTGTAACAACATAGTTTTGGAGTATTGAGGTGTATTATGGCAACGATAGCGGATCCCAGCGTAGGTACTTGGTACAAAGATCTGGAGAATAACCTAACCTTTAAAATCATTAATATTGATGAAAATGCCGATTCCATCGAGGTGCAATATCTCAATGGCGATATTGGCGAATACGATCACGATAGCTGGTATGATTCAACTTTCGATTATATCGAAGACCCGGAAGACTGGACTGCGCCTTATGATGAAATTGAAACCGACGATCTTGGTTACACCGACACCGATGAACACAGGGCGAATGATGAAGACATGGATCTTGAAGATTATTTGGATTAGTTAGGAACACCCATGAGAATGACTTCTCAACAATTTATGGACTGGCCATCAAAGCGTATTACGTTGCTGGCGATGTCCGGCGCAGGTAAGACAACGCTGGCCAATAAGCTGCCTAAAAGCAAGTGGTTTCATTACTCTGGCGACTACCGGATAGGCACAAAATATCTGCAAGAGCCGATTTTGGACAATATTAAACGCCAGGCGATGAGCGTACCGTTTTTACGGGAGTTGCTGCTGACCGATTCCATTTACATCCGCAGCGGCGTGACGGTGAATAATCTTGCGCCGGTGTCGAGTTTCTTGGGTAAATTGGGCGATCCGGCTTTAGGTGGATTGTCTTTGCAGGAATTCAAACGCCGCCAAAAACTGCATCACCAGGCGGAAATTGCCGCGATGAATGATGTTCCCGAGTTTATCCACAAAGTAGATGACATTTACGGCTACAAGCATTTTATTAATGATGCCGGTGGCAGTGTGTGCGAGTTGGATGCGCCCGAAGTGCTGGACATCTTGGCCAAAGAGACGTTGATTCTGTATATCAGAATTTCGCCCGATCTGGAAAAAACCATCATCGAACGCGCAAAAACCGATCCCAAACCGCTGTATTACCGTGAAAGTTTTCTGGATGAAAAGTTGGCTGAATTCATGCTGCAAAAAAACTATGCGGTTACCGAACATATTCCGCCCGATGAGTTTGTGTCCTGGGTGTTTCCTGAGTTGTTTAAGTCCCGTTTGCCGCGCTATGAAGCCATTGCCGAACAATATGGCTATATTCTTGATGCCAACGATGTGGCGACCGTCAGCAACGAAGATGATTTTTTCAAGCTGGTGTCACAAGCTTTAGCCGCGCAAGCGTAATGATGGGTTGTTAGTGCCATGCCGTTAGTTGCCCATACCGATTTACCGACCTTTCAGCGTCTGCGGGAAGAAGGGGAAGATGTCCTGTCACCTGAGCGTGCCAGTCAGCAAGATATACGGGAAATCCATATCGGCCTGTTGAACATGATGCCGGATGCCGCACTTGAAGCGACTGAAAGGCAGTTTTTCCGTTTAGTCGGCGCGTGCAATCAAATCGTGCAGTTTCATATTCACCCCTTTACCATAGAGGGATTGCAAAGAAGTCCACAAGCGCAGGCGCATATCGATAAATACTATGAGCCTTTTGCAAAAATCAAACAGGACGGTCTGGATGCGTTGATTGTCAGTGGCGCAAATGTTATCGGCACTCAATTGCAGAAAGAAGATTTTTGGCAGCCGCTAACCGAAGTGTTTTCCTGGGCCAAGGAAAACGTGACTTCTATATTGTGCTCGTGCCTTGCCACCCACGCGGTCATCCAATACTGTTATGGCATTGAACGTACACGGTTGCCTGCTAAGCGATGGGGCGTGTTTTCGCACAAGTTGACCCATCGCAAACATCCCTTGGTTGCCGAAATCAATACTCGTTTTGATGTGCCGCATTCACGCTTTAACGAGGTATTTCAGGTGGATATGGAGCGGCATGGCCTAAAGGTTTTGGCTGCCAGTGCCGAGGCCGGCGTGCATTTGGCGGTGAGTCCTGATGGTTTTCGGATAGTGTTTTTTCAGGGGCATCCAGAATATGACGACATTAGCTTGTTAAAAGAGTACAAGCGCGAAGTATTGCGTTTTTATCGGGCGGAAGTTGATGATTATCCGCCGTTTCCCGAAAACTATTTTAATGCCACCGTGTGTCAGATTTTTTCTGATTATCAACAGCAAGTGATTGCCGCACGAAACACCGGACAACCGTTGCCCGAATTTCCTGATCATTTGGTGTTGGAACACCTGGACAATACCTGGCGGGATACCGCCAAGGCGGTTTTCAATAACTGGTTAGGCAAAATCTACCAGATCACCAACCAGGATCGCCGCTTTCCGTTCATGCCCGGTGTTGATCCCAACAACCCTCTCGGTTTGTAGATGCATGCTATTTTTTTGCAACAGGCGATTGCCTTGGCGGTTACTAATGTTGAAACCGGTGCTGGCGGCCCTTATGGTGCAGTGATCGTCAAAGATAACCAGCTGATTGCGGCTAGTGGCAATAAGGTCACACAAAATACCGATCCCACCGCCCATGCAGAAATTATGGCCATACGGTTGGCCTGTAAAAAACTGGACAGCTTCCAATTGCGTGATTGCGTGTTGTACACCAGTTGCGAGCCATGCCCCATGTGCTTGGGGGCCATTTATTGGGCGAGATTAGCGAAAGTCTATTTTGCTTGTAGTCGGCATGATGCTGCCAAAGCCAATTTTGATGATAGTTTTATCTATGACCAAATCGCCGTTTTTCCTGCTGATCGTAATATTCCTATGCTCCATATGAAGCTGCGCAATGCGGCACAGCCTTTTCATGCGTGGGCCACAAAGGTCGATAAAGTTCTTTACTGATTGTGTCGCGTGTGGTTTACGAGCTTTGTTACATTAACCTTGCAACGCACTGACTCTAAGGGTATCAATGACACAATGCATCCAAACATTACGCATTCATGGCATGCACTGTGCCGGATGTGAGATCGCAATAGAAAACGCTGTCAAACAACTGCCCGGAATCAATGCGGTTAGCGCTGATTATGCAGGGGATAGCGTTACAGTGCGTTACGATAATACATACATTTCAGTAGAAACGATTATCGCTTGTATCGAAGGCCTCGGCTATCAGGCCGGCCCAAAAACATTCTCCAATACGCAAAATCCTGTTCCGGATGCGACAAACAAGAGCCGATGCTACATCGGCTTGCGCGGAGCATTAAAGAAAACAGCTTCGGTATTCCTTGCCTTAACAGGTATTGGCTTTATCCTTTGGCTGGATAGCTGGTTCACGACTCATGCCAATGTGCCTGAGCTGGGGCGCGACATGAGCTATGGCTTGCTGATCCTGATTGGTTTTTTGACCAGTTTCCACTGCGTAGGCATGTGTGGCCCGCTCATTCTCAGCTATACGGCGAAATCGGCATCAAGTGGACATAAATCCTACGGCACACATCTTCTCTACGGCATCGGCAAAACTATTTCTTATACCTTTATTGGCGCCCTGTTTGGTGCATTTGGCTCAATTGTCGCCTTTACACCCTTTACACAAGGCGCTGTCGGCGTTGCCGCCGGAGTTTTTTTGATCCTGTTTGGCCTGCACATGCTGGAGTTTTTTCCCGCACTGAACCATTTTCAATTCAGGATTCCGGCTGTTGTGATGCGTTTTGTTGGCAAGGAATACCACAAACACAGCAACCCTTTCATCATCGGCCTGCTTAATTCTACTTTGTTAAATCAACATCGCCCTATCATGTTGAAAAAACCAATTGATTTTTAAACGCATAATCAATCGATGCTTGCCTCCTCCTGTG
>SBAV01000068.1 GCA_005239965.1 Methylobacter tundripaludum | reverse complement strand
GCCTTGATTCTTACCATGGATCCTGCTGTAGGCACAGGTGAGCTAGGCATAGTCGAGAATGCTGATATTCTGCTGGATGGCGATAAAATTGCCGCAGTAGGTAAAAACTTGCACGGATACGGTGCCAAAATCATCGATGCACAGGGTAAGATTGCCATGCCGGGTTTTGTGGATGTGCATAATCATCTTTGGCAATCGCTCATCCGGGGTTGCGGCACCGATAAGGATCTCACCGGTTGGCTGAATACCTGCGTCTTCCCCCTGTATAATCCCAGTATCGCGCTCACCGAAACCGAGGCCTATGCTGGTGTTCGTCTCAGCACCTTGGATCTTATCAGCACCGGTGTCACCACAACGGTTGATTGGTCACATGCCTTCACGCCCCAGTTCGTGCGTGGCAATATTCAGGCGCTTAGCGACTCAGGCCTGCGGTTTGCGTACGCGTATTATGGCACCGCCAATCCCGCCAGTATCGCCGATATAAAACGGGTCAAGCAGACCCTGATTGACCCCAATCCCAGAGCCACCTTTCAAGTCGCCTCACATCCTTCAGATGGGCTGCGACCCGATCTCATCGCCATGTCGAATTTGGCCAAGGAATTAGGCGTAAAACTGCATGTGCATTTGCTTGAGAACATTGCCCAGCGCGACGAGAAAACCTTTGATGTGTTAACAGAAGCGAACGCACTGGGGCCGAATCTCCTGGCGGCTCACAGTATTCACCTGACTGATAGCGAAATCGACACATTGGCCAAGCATGATGTGCGTATTCTACATAATCCTCTAAGTAACATGCGCCTGGCATCGGGCATTATCCGTTTGCCCGATCTGAAACAGAAGGGTATCCAGGTGGGTCTTGGCATTGATGGTGGCACGAATGACACCAGTGACATGTTTAACGACATGCGTGCCGCACTGGGCTTGCAGCGCGCCAAGTCGCTCCAGGTTGGCATATTTCCGACAGTCGTTGACGTGTTACGTATGGCCACGGTGGACGGCGCGAAACTGTTGGATATGTTTGATCGTATCGGTTCCGTAACGCCGGGCAAAAAAGCTGATCTGATTATTATCAATCCAAACAATATCAACTTTGCGCCGCGTTTTGACTGGATCAGCCAAATTGTTTTTAATGGCCAGCCAGTCAATGTTGAATGGGTATTTGTGGATGGCCAGCCCCTGAAAAAAACAGGGCAGTTGGTGGATGTGGATACTAAAGCCATTGTGAATGCGGCACAGAAAGCCGCCAGCCGAATTAAGCAAGATTTGTCACCTCAATAAACGTACTTATTCACCTCCCCCCTTGAAAAGGGGGGATTTGAGGGGGGATTTTGTCATAAAACCTCCCCTTACCCCTCCTTTTCAAAGAGGGGGACTGAATAATTACCAATAAACATAAATCGATAGGGCGGGTTGCAAATCTCTACAACAAAACCAAGTAAGGAGAATAACGATGAACACCAAACTGGTTAATTTGAATAACGCGGTTGATAGCCGAATCGCACATTCGTCGACAAATTCAGGGCAAACGTTAAACTCGCCCATGAAAGCAATCCAGCTCTTCCTGTGGCTTGCTCTGTTACCTTTCAGCTTTGCCTGTAACGCGCTAAGCTTGCCTGACTTGGTGAATTACAGTTTTGTCAGCCAGGAAACTAAAAACCTTCCAGGGCTTAGCACCGAAGCTGCCTGTAATGGAACGATAACGACTGACGATCAATTGGGTCGTTTGGCTTTGGCCTCCTTGTTTTATTTTAATGGGTGCTACACTGATGGCCGGTATAATAACAACGACTACTCCGTGGAACTCGGCGTGGTTTCAGATACGGGTAATCAATTACAGATCGAGGCGTATCGAATCCATGAACCGGCACGCAAAGCCACAGAGTTCCTTGGCTCTCAGCATGGCGTTTATTACCGCTTCCCCACCCAAGAAGATTATACGGTTTATCGTTTTGATGGAAACACTATCAATAAGGTCGTACAAGTCCCTGCTGTACAAATTGATACCAGCCAATTTATTAAAATAGATAATTTAACCGTCAGCAACATCAAAAATTCTGCCACTTACCTCTTTGTGCCGAGCAGTCAACGGCTTAGCGCGTTCACAGAATTGGCTCCGGGCATAGAAGGAGCCCGTGTTAACCGCACTGCACTGGGAGATGTACTCAAATATCGCTATACAGTGAATGGTAGACCTTTCGATACCAAACTGGACTTTAATTACGGGCCCAATTCCTTCCAAAATGTTTACAGCCTGACCCGGCAATTTTTCCTGGTCTCGAACAGTAATGGGCAACCGGGCATGGTTTGGCAAGATAAGGAGGATGCCTCCATTCAAGTGACCTGGTTGGGGAGTGAGCTAAGCTCGCAAGAGACACTGGATTTACCTTTCAGTGCCGATGCCGATCTGGCCGCAGCTACAGCAGATGGGGATGGCAACCTGTATTACTTAATGATACAACGTGGCAGTGGTGTTAATAATGGCGGAGCAGACATAGCCCGGATTGCCACCCTCTACAAAGTCAGCGCGACTGGGCAAGAGTTGCTCAGAAAAACCCTGGATACGTCTTCCGCTGGGTTAAATATGGTCTCTTTTGGTGACAGCAACGTGGCCAGTTTGAAGTATCTCAATGGCAAACTGGGGTTAATGATAGGCCGGCAAACGCACCGGACTGACGATGGCTTAAACCATCAGGGCGGTATTGCTGTCGTCTTTGATGCCAATAACCTGGAGCTTGTCAAAAATTGGGGGCAAACATCAGGACATTCTTTTGAGAGTATTTTAACTACCAATTCCAACGGCGAGTTTGTTGGGATTGATTTGGGCGATAATTATCCGCGCGGTGTGCATCTGCACAAATTTACGGAAAATGACAAGTATTCGCGGGTGGTCTATACGTATAAAACACAACATGGAACTACACCAACCAGTCCTGCCGGGGTAAGTTACCCCGTTTATTCTGACATCAGTGACGGGGGTACTACTTATTACCAATGGTCGAATGATAACCGCACTTATACCGAATTAGGAGGAGTCATTGATGCAAATAATGGCTATACCGTTATTTTTGCGGGTGAAGCCACAGCTGACGGCAGGGCATTGGATAATGCCAGGGTAGGCGGTTATCTCAATGACCCACGTAACATTGGCCTCATTCAAGTGAGATCGGACTTTGAAAATGCTTCTGGAGCAAGTTTTACTAACCCGAGTGTGGTTTCTGACGATTTAGTCAAAACGATTGGCATCCCGGAGACGGGCGGCTTCTACACCTTTGGTGGCGTTCGGTCTGAACAAAGAAACACTGGGATCGTTTGGTTAACCCGCTATCAGGATAAAAACCAGGAAAATGTCTCTCGCTTGAAAGCGGTGAAACTTAGTGATGGCAATCTCCTGTTATTGTGGGAAAAATGGACAGCTGACGCTTATGTCAACACTTACGCCATGAAAGTGGATGAAGGAGGTAACCCACTGACTGAGGCGGTAGAGTTGGGTTCACAAGTGCGCCTTAATCGACGTGATGACGTTTTGCAAGTGGGTAATCGAGTGTATTTAATAGCAGGTGACAAACAGGAAAGAAAGTTAGAGTTAATTGTTCTGCAACTGGATGAATAATAACTCGAACGATGCGCCTCCTTACACGTCGGCAGCATCCTATGTTTAACGAACCTTATCACGTTGCCGTGACGATTCCCTGAAAAGTAGATTCGCCATAAATACTAAAATCTCTCACGGCTGAAAAACCGCAGCCATTGCATTTGCGGATTTTAAGGCGTTTTCAAATATCTTATCGCGATTACGGTGGGCAAGCTGCGCGGATACCAGGGTTGCACGCTCTGGGATCTGCGCTGCAAATACATGTGCAGGAATTGTGGACAATGCTTCTACGATACCAATGCGGTCGTTGTCCAGACGCTCAAAACAAAGCCGGTTTTCACTGGTGGCGTGGCTCCAGTCCAATAATAACCGATACAACAGCGGTTCACCTTGAGGTAATCGTTTGGCGGTTATTTTAATCTCATGCTGATTGTTGTGAAATTTCCAGATCAGTTCCGAATTGGAAAGGCGTTTACCATCCACTGGTTGCCAATTTAACTGACTGGCCAGCCAACCGACCAGTAGCCATGTCATAGGCAGGGCGTGGGGGCCGTGGCTTATTTCGATAACACGCAAAGACTCAAGTGCATTTGGGGTAATTTGCGGATCAAGCATTTGGCCTAACAGTTTCCGCCACACCGCAAAACGCCGCCAGGCCAGATTGTAAACAACTTGTTCATTCTGTTGCGCTGCAACCCAGCGCGTCATGGCCGACACACCTTTGATAGGATTGATCCAGCCCATGTTGTCGTAGATAATCTGGTTGGCCAGTTCCGCCAGCTGAAAGAATACCTCACCGGCTTCTGGCGGAGGTCGCCTCGATGCCCACCATAATGTGGTGGGCAAATCACCCATCAGTTGCGATCGTGCGACTGATGGCAGCCGTTCGGTGGCCGCTGGCGAAGCAACCACATCGATGCGCTCTGCGCAAACCTGCCAGCCGTCTTCCAACGGTGCATAATAAATGCTAATCAGCGCTTCAAGCGATCCATCGCTAGGGTGGCCATCACCAATGAGCAATAGCACGCGTGCGGGGTGCACGTCAACAATGGTGGGAATTTCCTGGCTCACAACAGCTGCCTCTTCAGCCGTGTCGCAATAGATAATCAGGTTGGACATACAGGCCCGCATTACTGTATGGCCGCCGCCGCTCTCCCGATCAAATTGCCCCCATAACATACCCAGTTCGGTTTCGATGTCGGCGATATGTACCCGTTTTAAGGGTTGGGTGATAATTTTTGGTATATTTGCCTGTTGGATCATAGCAGCCGCCATTTGCGGTTATCCGATTCAATGAGCCGATCCGCTTCCAAAGGTCCCCAGGTACCGGCGCTGTATTCAGGAATCCAGCGGGTCCGGCTACTTGCCCAAATATTAAGAATATTGTCTACCCAGGCCCAGGATGATTCGACGGCATCGCGGCGCATGAACAGCGTGGCATCCCCCGCCATCACATCCAGCAATAAGCGTTCGTAAGCTTCGGGCGATTGTTCGCCAAAAGTTGAGCCGTAACGAAAATCCATCTTGACGGGGAAAATACGTAATTTAGCACCAGGAAGTTTGGTGGCAATGCGCAAGGATAAGCCTTCATTGGGTTGAATGCTGAGGGCTAATACATTCGGTTCTAAAGGGTGATCGTGATTGGCGTTAAACAGTATGGGCGGCACGCTTTTGAATTGAATGGCAATTTCGCTGGCCCGTTTGGGCATACGCTTACCGGTACGAATGTAAAAGGGTACGCCGGACCAGCGCCAGTTGTCAATGAACAGCTTGAGGGCGACGTAGGTTTCGGTGACAGAATCTTGAGAAACGCCCGCTTCCCGGCGATAACCCGGCACATCTTCGCCGTGATGGAAACCCGGGCCGTATTGGGCGCGCACCACATGGCGGTCAAAATTTTCGCTGGTAACAGGTCGTAAGCAATTGAGCACGTTTTGCCGGTGGTCACGGATCACATCCGCATCCATGATCCAAGGCGGTTCCATAGCAATCAGTGACAGCAATTGCAGAATATGGTTCTGGATCATGTCACGTAATGCGCCTGCCGTATCGTAATAACCGGCGCGTGTGCCTACGCCTTCTTCTTCGGCAACGGTAATTTGGATATGATCGATATATTTTGAGTTCCACAACGGCTCAAAGATGGCATTGGCAAAACGCATGGCCAGAATGTTCTGTACGGTTTCCTTGCCCAGGTAGTGATCGATACGATAAATTTGTTGTTCATCGAAATTATTGCACAAGGTTGCGTTGACCTTACGGGCGCTCTCAAGATCCCTGCCGATGGGCTTTTCGACAATAATGCGTGAAAAAGCGCCATGGTCGCCAACGGGCCTAACCAAGCCAGCGGCCTTAAGTTGGCAGACACAGGTTTCAATCAGGGCAGGGGGGATAGCCAAATAAAATACCCGGTTGCCCGGGATGCCGAAGTTGCTGTCAATTTCTTCCAGGCGCCTTTTAAGCTCAACATAGGCTTCAGGGTCATCAAACGAGCCTTGCAGATAATGAAAGCGTTTTTCAAAATCGGCCCAAAACGCCTTGTCCAGAGGATTTCTGGAAAATTGTTCGATGCCTTTGCGGGCAAATTCGCGGTATTTGCTATCGTCCATTTTTTCGATAGCGAACCCCAGCACGGCAAAATTGGCCGGCAACTCGCCTTCCAGCGCCTGGTTGTAGACCGCCGGCAACAGTTTGCGCCGCGTCAAATCGCCGCCGCCACCAAAAATCACCAGTGTGCAGGGTTGCGGTGTATGCGTGATATTGATGCCCGCAGTCAGCGGGTTATCGGTTCTTGTGTTGAGCACGTCGGGTCTCCAGAAGTAATAGGTGTCAGGCTAACGGGGTCGTTAACTTTTCCAGGCGAATATTTTAAGTAAGTAACTAAAAGTTTTGTAACAAAATGAAAAAATTATCGGTTCCCATTATTTACCACGAAGGACACGAAAACCACGAAGAAAAACAGTTAACTTCGTGTCCTTCATGCTCTTCGTGGTGAATAAAAATGTTAAAAGACTTCTGAACGACTACTTACGACGCCTTGCGCAAGGCTCCGCCAGCCTGTTCTTTCAGGCTGGCTTGATGGTCAAAGCTGACGGCAAGTTCGCCGGGTTTGGCCAAGTTGCCGTGTAGCACAACGCCGCGTGGATTCATGGCCAAGTGCCTGACCACCTTGTAGACAGTTTCAACTTGATCGGGTGAGCCTATTTGTTCGGCTAGGGTTGCGATGGTTACCGGTTGAAAAGCCGTTTTTAAAACCGCCAAAATGTTTCGTTGTAACGCCAAAAACTCAGTGGCGGCTTTTTTGCCGGCTTCTACCCCCGGTTGATGATAGGGGTTGATGTTGACTAAGGACGCATAAAAACAGACAGTTCTTTCGTACAGGGCGATTAAGGCGCCAACGCTTCGCGCGTCTACTCTGGGAATTGTTAGGGTAATGGATTCCCGGTTCTTTTCGTAAAGGGCTTGCTGTGTGCCTTGCAAAAAGCCGGAAAGAAAATCGCCGGCAGTAACATCAGGCTCTATTTCGATTGACGGCCCTTTTCGGTCTTCCAATACTTCTATGAACGTTACGAAAAAATCGGCTGGGCCTTCCCGAAGTTGTTGTACATAGGCATGTTGATCCGTGGAGCCTTTATTGCCATAGACAGTAATGCCTTGGTGGACAATATTACCGTCCAGGTCAACTTCCTTACCCAGGGATTCCATGACCAATTGTTGCAGATAACGGGAAAACAGGGCAAGACGGTCTTTATAAGGCAGGATTACCATGTCTTTGATGCTTTCCCCGCTGACGGCATGATACCAAGATAGTGCAAGTAGGGCTGCCGGGTTATGTTTTATTTCAGGCAAACGGGTAGCTGTGTCCATGTCTTTGGCGCCGGCTAACAGGGCGTGGATATCGAGGCCCAGCAAAGTGGCAGAAAGCAAGCCAACCGAAGACATTTCTGATGTACGCCCACCTACCCAGTCGAACATGGGAAATTTTGCCAACCAGTTATCACAGTTTTCTAAGACATCCATTTTGCTGCCCAGTTGTGTGATTGCAACGGCATAACGTGGGAAGTCCAGGCCTTGGCTTTGGTAAGCGTGCTTAACTTCCAATAAACCGTTACGGGTTTCGTAAGTGCCGCCTGATTTGCTAATGACGATGACCAGGGTGCTGGGCAAACGATCTTTTAGACGATTGAGAATATGGTCCATGCCATCAGGATCGGTGTTGTCGATAAAATGAATGGCAAGCGGAGGGAAATCTGGCGCCAATGCGTTGGCTACGAACTGAGGCCCCAAAGCCGAACCGCCAATGCCGATTGAGAGTATGTCCGTAAATTTAGGGGCATGTGGCGGATGAATGGTGCCCATATGTACTTTTTGGGCAAAGTCTTCAATCTGCTTCAAGGCATCGGTAATTTCGTTTTTTAATTCATCAGGTGCCAAATCGGGATCGCGCAACCAGTAGTGTCCAACTTGGCGATTTTCATCAGAATTGGCAATAGCGCCGCCTTCCAACGCAACCATATCTTTGAACGCCTGAACAAATTTGGGTTGAACCTGTTCTGCCCAATCGTCATTAAAGTTCATGCGGCTCACATCCAGATAGAAACCCAAGTCTTCGTGGAAATACAGCCAATCCTGATAGCGTTGCCAAAGTTTTTGGTTATTCATAAGGTTATATCCGTGTCATATGGTAGGGGATGTATTGCTGCCAGCTTTTTATTTTCAGTGTTATTTTAAGGCTGCCTTGTTTTTTCAACATGGCCACCGAATTGCTTACGCATGGCAGAGATCATTTTGTCGGAAAAGGTATTTTGCTGGCGCGAGCGGAAACGAGAATAAAGGGCGGCCGTTAAGACGTGGGCGGGCACGGCTTCTTCAATAGCGGCCTGCACAGTCCAGCGGCCTTCGCCGGAGTCTTCTACATAGCCTGTGTAGTTGGATAAATCGGGATTTTCAATTAAGGCAATGGCCGTTAAGTCGAGTAGCCATGAACCGACAACGCTGCCGCGTCGCCACACTTCGGCAATTTCTGTAAGATCAAGATCATAGCGTAAATCTTCAGGCAGGTTATCGGAATTGGCATTGCGCATAATGTCGAAGCCTTCGGCATAAGCCATCATCATGCCGTATTCAATGCCATTGTGGATCATTTTTACGAAGTGCCCGGAACCTGCCGGCCCGCAATGCAGATAGCCTTGTTCCGCAGTGCCGGAGCGGTTGTCGCGACCGGGTGTGGGTTCTATATCACCTTTGCCGGGGGCGAGCGTCTTAAATACAGGATCCAGTAATTCGACGGGTTGTTTGGGGCCGCCAATCATCAGGCAATAACCTCTTTCAACGCCCCAGACGCCGCCGCTTGTGCCAACGTCTATATAGTGGATGCCTTTAGTGGCCAGCATTTTGGCGCGGCGGACATCATCCTTATAGAAGGAATTGCCACCGTCGATGACAATGTCACCTGTATCCAGCATTTCTGACAATGATACTACGGTGGTTTCAGTGAGCTCGCCAGCAGGTAACATGCACCATAAAATACGTGGCGTTGGTAAGCTGGCAATCAGCGCTTGTAAGCTTTCAGCGCCCTGTCCACCTTCCTTTTTAAGGCTTTCCACGTTGGTGACGTTGACATCAAAGCCCACGCAGTTGTGCCCGCCCTTAATTAATCGTCTGGCCATGTTAGCGCCCATTTTGCCCAGACCGATCATTCCTATTTGCATAATGCCCTCTTTCAGTGTATTGATTGTTTCAATTTGGTGCGGATTTTTAGTGCCTTGCACTTAAATGGGTATTGTTTTTAAGGTTTTCAAATAAAATTCGGAAAAAAATCTACAAAGCAATACTTGTGCCATTTTACAATGTTTTCCCGGATTGTTGGTGCAGAATGCGTATTTGCTTAATTATTATAAGAAGCCCGGTATCCAGCAAAATATAGGCAAGAATTTAAGATGCTGTGGAATTCATTAGCGAATTTCTATAGAATTCAGCGTTTACTTTCACTTTCACGTCAGGTTCTACATGGATCTCAAATTTCTCGATTTCGAACAACCCATCGCTGAACTAGAAGCGAAAATTGAAGAACTTCGCAAGGTGGAGTTTAACAATGACATTAATATCTCGGATGCGCTCAGGCAACTGGAAGAGAACAGTCAGGCACAGAAGGAAGCGGTGTTTAGTAATCTCTCCGACTGGCAGATTTCCCAATTATCCAGGCATCCCGGACGGCCTTATACGCTTGATTATATTGGCCACATTTTTGCCGATTTCCACGAATTGCACGGGGATCGCACTTATGCTGACGATCCGGCTATCATCTGTGGCCTGGCGCGGTTGGATGAGCAATCCGTGGTCATTATCGGTCACCAGAAAGGCCGTGATACCAAGGAAAAAATTTACCGTAATTTCGGCATGCCACGCCCTGAAGGCTACCGTAAAGCCCTGCGGGTCATGAAGTTGGCGGAACGGTTTTCTATTCCGGTGATTTGTCTTATCGACACCCCAGGCGCCTACCCCGGTATTGGTGCAGAGGAACGTGGCCAAAGCGAAGCCATTGCCCGTAACCTCTTTGAAATGACAACGCTAAAAACGCCGATTATTTGTACCATCATAGGCGAAGGCGGCTCTGGCGGTGCGTTGGCGATTGGTGTGGGTGACCGGTTAATCATGCTGGAATACAGCACTTATTCGGTGATTTCACCGGAAGGCTGTGCGACTATTTTGTGGAAAAGTGCTGATAAATCGCAATTAGCTGCCGAAGCAATGGGGATTACTTCGGATCGCATTCGTGAGTTGGGCTTGCTGGATGAGGTTGTCAGGGAGCCTTTGGGCGGTGCGCACCGGGATTTTAAGGCGACTGCGCTGAATTTAAAGGATGTCCTGGTCAGGCATCTGGCTGATTTGACCCAGGAGCCGATTGAGGACGTTGTGGAAAAACGCTACCAACGGTTGATGAGTTTTGGGGCGTTTACCGAAGATGCAGGAAAATAGTGACTTTTGAAAATGGCGGATTACTGTAAATCCGCCATCGTTTTTCAGTTGTACAGCTATTAAGGCAAAATCCAGCCTGTGGCAATAATGCTGCCTGATTCATTGTTAGGTTCAGGTGCCCACGCATCTGCGCCTGTCAACCAGCCGATATGTCGGTTCCAAATCAGATCCCCGTTGGCTTTTATGCCGTAAATAATGCCATCCCCGCCAGTAAATACTTGGCGGAAGCCTTGCCAGTTATGCCCAACCTGACGCTGTGCGCCATTATTGGCCCAATCGTCAGTTCCGGCCAAGCGGCCCTTATGCTGGTGCCAGCGCAAGAGTCCTGAGCTCATAATTGAGTAAATAACACCGTTACCGCCCGAAAATATCTTAACCGTATCCTGCCATCCTTTGCCGACTTGAGTGCCGCTGCTCTTTGCCCATTTGTTGGTGCCATCCAGCCAGCCAGAGTGGCGAAACCACAGCATCTTGCCATCGGTGGTTATGGCATAAATGATGCCATCGCCACCTGAAAAAACATGTGCGTATTTGTTCCAGCCAGTCCCTATTGGGGTTAATTTTCCTGGGTTAGCCCAGGCTTGGCTGCCTGTAAATCTACCGTCATGGCGTGACCATAACAGTTTGCCGCTATTGGTAATTGTGTAAATGATGCCGTCATCACCGGAAAAAACTTTGCTATTAAGCAGATTGTTGCCGGTGGCTTTGTCGCCGACAATTTTCGCCGTGCCAAAGTTTGTCCATGTATCTGCACCTGACATGCGACCAGTATGCTGAAACCAGCGCAATTTGCCGTTTTTGGCGATGGTGTAAATGTCGCCGTCACCATCGGCAAATGCGGTATATGCACTTTGGATGGCTTGGGCGGGTAAGGTAAATCCGGTCAGGCAGAGTATGAGGAGTAAGGATGAAGTGGCTTTGTTACAAAAGCTGATCGAAAAGCTTATGGGTTTCATTTTTAGGACTCGTAAAAATAAACGTGAAAATTACATAATAAGTATGTTTTTGTTGGCATTAATTAACACCGGAGTTGATTATACTTTAACATGTAAAAAAATATGTGAATTGTTTTGCTAGTTATTGTATTTTGGTTATTTTTCACAGATAGTAATGTAAAGAATATGTTTTTTGTCGTTATGGGCTGGATTTTTAGGGTGCAATGTTGCTGACATCGTCATTTATGGCTTCCCAGTTAAGCCGATACTGGCTATCTCGCGTGTACCTCGGCTACAGTGGTGGGGTGGATTCTCATGTTCTGCTGCACCTGTGCGCTTCAATACCTGACTTGAAACACAAGATCACCGCTGTTTATGTCCATCATGGCTTGCAGCCCGAAGCCGACATGTGGGCGCAACATTGCCAGCAAACAGCGCGAGAACTGGCGGTCGAGTTCAAATTATTGCGTGTCAATGCCTTGCCCCTGTGCGGTGAAAGCCCGGAAGAAGCGGCCAGAAATGCGCGTTATACGGCGTTAAAGGCTTTGATAGGCGTGGATTGTGCCTTGCTGGTTGCGCAGCACAGGGAAGACCAGTTGGAAACGGTTCTGTTGCAGTTGTTTCGTGGTGGTGGTTTACGGGGCTTGTCAGGAATGCCGGAGAGTATGGCCTTTGGGCAAGGGGTGCTGTTGCGGCCTTTGCTGGATGTGTCCAAACAGGACATTGATGATTATGCCAAAGCGCATCAATTGCAGTGGGTTGAAGATCCCAGCAATGAACGGAATGATTATGACCGTAACTTTTTGCGTAATGACATCTTGCCGTTATTAAAACAGCGTTGGCCTGCGTTGGATAAAACCGTTGCCCGTTCGGCTACACATTGTGCCAGTGCTGAAGATTTAATTGGGCAAATTACCAAACAATGGTTTTTATCGGTGTTCCATGCGCATGACAACACGCTGAATTTGAAGCAGCTGCGCCATTTCCAGTTTCAGCAGCAGCAACATATTATTAGAATGTGGTTTCAACGGATGGGCTTAAAAATGCCCGCCCAGGCATTTGTTGAACGAATTTTGCTGGAAGTCGCCGGAGCACGCCGGGATAGCGATCCGGTGTTAATAGGGCAAGATATTAATATACGTCGCTATCGGGACAAGCTGTATTGTTTACAGCACACCCAACAGGCGGCATTGGTTGATATTGTCTGGCCAAATAACCTGGCAACTTTGGCTGTTGGCAATAATCGGACGCTGTCATGTGTGCCAGCCGTTAACGGCATTTTGGAGGAACGCTGGCGTAATGCCAAAGTTGTTGTGAAATTTCGCGCGGGTGGCGAGAAAATTCCTTTGCCGAAACGCGAAGGCAGCCACTCCCTGAAAAACTTGTTTCAGGAAGCCGGCATTCCGCCGTGGCAAAGAGACGCAATGCCATTGGTTTATGTGGATGATAAATTGGCTGCTGTCGGTGATAGATGGATAAGCGCCGAATTTTACAGCGAAGAAAAGGGAGCGTTACGTTTGGTAATGAATGCGGATGCTAACGATTTAATCTCAATAGGTTGACGCTCTCTGTTTGGGGGATCGGTAAATAAATCCCGAAAGATCATGACGAATTTCGGATTGTCGATTAAAATGCACGTAATTTTCAGACCCCCTCTCTTAAAATCCCTTCTCTCTTTGGGGGGAGGTTAGGATGACGAGTATAAAATGGCGGAGGTCTGAATAATTACAAATGCACGGGTTTTACGTAATTTCTTCAGATATGCTCTGAATTTTCAATCCCACATGACAAAATACATTTTCATTACTGGCGGAGTTGTTTCTTCGCTAGGCAAGGGTATTGCCGCATCGTCGCTTGCCGCTATCCTTGAGGCGCGTGGCCTCAAAGTCACCATGACCAAACTCGACCCTTACATCAATGTCGATCCGGGTACCATGAGTCCCTTTCAGCATGGTGAAGTTTTCGTTACCGAAGATGGTGCGGAAACTGATCTGGATTTAGGCCATTATGAGCGCTTTCTTAAAACTACTCTGACCAAGAAAAATAGCTTCACCGCCGGTCAAGTGTATGACAGTGTTTTGCGCAGGGAGCGTAAAGGTGAGTATTTAGGGGCTACCGTTCAGGTGATTCCTCATATTACCGATGAGATCAAAAACCGCGTTTATCAAAGTGCCGAGGGTATGGATATTGGGTTGATTGAAATTGGCGGTACTGTTGGTGACATTGAATCACTGCCATTTCTTGAAGCCATACGGCAGATGCGCGTGGAATTGGGTGCGGAAAGGGCGCTCTTTATTCATCTTACACTCGTGCCTTATATTCGCTCTGCCGGAGAGATAAAAACCAAGCCCACGCAACATTCGGTTAAAGAGTTACGCTCTATCGGTATCCAGCCGGACATCTTGATCTGCCGGTCTGAACAAACCATTCCTGTCAGCGAACGCCGTAAAATTGCCTTGTTTACCAATGTGGAAGAAAAAGCCGTTATCTCTGCGGTTGATGCCGATTCTATTTACCGTATTCCCTTGTTGCTCCATGAGCAAGGCCTTGATGAAATTGTTGTCAACAAGTTTCACCTTAACGTGCCACCCGCAGATTTAACCGAATGGCGCAACGTTGTTGACGCATTAACGCACCCTGCATCTGAGGTAACTGTTGCAATCGTTGGCAAATATGTCGATCATTCCGATGCTTATAAGTCATTGAATGAAGCGCTGATTCATGCGGGGATTTCTACCCTGAACAAGGTAAATATCATTTACATTGATTCAGAAACCATCGAAGATGAAGGTGTTGCCAAGCTAAAGAACGTTGACGCGATTCTGGTGCCCGGCGGTTTTGGCGAACGCGGCATAGAAGGTAAAATTGCCACAGCCCGCTATGCCCGCGAAAACAAGATTCCCTATTTAGGCATCTGTTTGGGGATGCAGGTCGCTGTCATTGAGTTTGCCAGGGATGTGGCAGGACTTGAAGGTGCCCATAGCACTGAATTTTTACCAACATCGCCGCACCCGGTCATTGGCTTGATTACCGAATGGATGGATGATAGCGGCCAAATCGAAATCCGTGATGAACAATCGGATTTGGGCGGTTCCATGCGTTTGGGTGGCCAGCAATGCCAGTTACAGCCTGATTCTTTGGCGCATCAAACCTATCAACAAGATGTGATTACCGAGCGCCACCGTCATCGCTATGAGTTCAATAATCAATATTATGACAGATTGGAACAGGCTGGTTTGCGTTTTTCAGGCAAGTCCATGGATGGGCGTTTGGTGGAAATGATCGAAATTCCCGATCATCCCTGGTTCTTAGCGTGCCAATTCCACCCGGAATTTACGTCGACACCAAGACGTGGGCATCCATTGTTTTCTGGGTTTGTAAGAGCGGCGGCACAGTATAAAAAAGCACAGACATAGCTATGTTATCTTCACGACGCACCGGTTCCATTAGTATAGAGGACTATTTGCGGGATGAATTAAGCCGCGAGTTTAAGCATGAATATCTGCATGGTCAGATTTATGCAATGGCGGGTGCGAGTAAGAATCATCAGTTTATTATTATGAATATAGGTAGTATTTTTAGGGGACATTTGCGTAATACCCCTTGCGCTACCTTTTCTTCAGATATGAAACTGAGGGTTGGTGATATCGCTTTTTTCTATCCCGACGTTATTGTCGCTTGTGAAGATAATTCTGATAATTATTATGTGGATCGCCCTGTAATTATTGTCGAGGTACTATCAAAATCCACGCGCCGTATGGATGAAACGACCAAAATGCGGCTTTATCAAACCTTACCCAGCTTGCAAGAATATGTGATGATTGAGCAGGATATTGTTGATGTCGAAGTATGCCGCCGTAGCCAGGGCTGGGTGTCGGAGCATTATTTTATGGGCGATGAGGTGACGTTTGAAGCGATTGGTTTAACCTTGTCGGTCAATGAGATTTACGAACGAGTGGCGAATGATGATGTCAATTCGTTTTTTAATGGGGAGCTATCATGAACTGGCAAGAAGTCTGTGAACATCCAAGTTTACGGGATTTACCGTTTAAAATTGAATTAGATGAGTTTGGGCGGATTATTATGAGTCCCGTTAAGTTGTACCACTCTTTTTTTCAAGTCAGAATTGCGACTATTTTGGAGCGATTATTAAGCAATGGCGTGGCCTTATCGGAATGCGCCATTAAAACAAGTGGTGGTACGAAAGTCGCTGATGTAGCTTGGGTTTCATTGCCAATATGGGCAAAGATAAAAAACGAAACCGAAGCATCAATTGCGCCCGAAATTTGTGTTGAAATCATTTCCACCAGTAATACTAAAAAAGAAATGCTGGAAAAACGGCAGTTATATTTTGAAGCAGGGGCAAAAGAAGTTTGGACGTGCAATGAAAACGGTAAGATGAGTTTTTTTAATGTCGAACAGCAATTGACACGTTCTCTATTAGTGCCTGAGTTCTCTGAAAAAATAGATATATAGCCGAAATGCACAAAGATGAGGCATTACCAAAACTCTTTATTTCCTATTCCAAGGACGATAGTGATTTTAAAAGGATTTTACTCAAACATCTTGTAGGTCTACGTAATAAAATCGTAACCTGGAATGATCAGGATATGTTGCCTGGTGAGGAATGGGATGAAAGTATCAAAGATAAATTACGTAGTGCCGATGTGGTGTTATATCTGGTTTCGCACAACAGTATAGCGACAGATTATATCCAAAATGTCGAATTGCCATTGGTCATAGAACGGTGTGACAACAAGGAATGTGTGCTTATTCCAGTGATCGTTGACTTTTGTAAATGGCAAAAGCTTGTTTTCGCTAGATATAATGCCTTACCTAATAAAGGTCTGCCAGTAACCCACAGGGATTGGACTAATCAGAATGAAGCATGGCTAAATATTGTTGATGGAATAGAGAGAATCATTGAAAAGGTTACTGCTGAAAGTTCTGAAACACAACCAAGCATTATTCCAGAATCTAATCTCGTAATAATACCCTCCGCTGTTAAAGTCAATGCAGATTGGCAGCTTATTGATAAGTACAAAGTTAAAGAAGGTTTAGCAATTGACACCGATACCGGTTTGATGTGGTTGCGATTTGATTATGGGCAAACTTGGGACAAAGTAATAACTCAAGGTAAGACAGATAAATATAATTGGTCAAAAGCGTTTAAGCATGCTGAATTGTTTAACAAGAATGGTGGATATGCTGGTTATTGTGATTGGCGATTACCTTCTATTGGTGAACTGAAAACGTTAATTGACACTAAAACCAATTATGGAGTTAACACCGATGTCTTTCCAAATGACGATAATTGTCCTTTTTGGTCTTGTGATGACGGCCATGACGACCATGTAGATAGGGCCTTTGCTATTGCTTTTTGCTTTTGTGTTAAAAACAATGATGGGGTTGGTCAATATCCTAAGCACCAATCTTTGCAAATTAGATTAGTACGTAATAATTGTACATAATGCGAAATTTTGACTGTGCCTATGCATGGTAATCAAGATTTAAAAATTGGAACGTTAAGCAAATTGCTTAAAGAGGCTGGTTTAACGGAGCGTGATTTTTAAAAGCAAAAGAATATAACCAATGGAAAACTTAACACCTGTTTCTAATGATATTCTCGATCATTATACGAAGTTATGCGAGAGCGTACCGCTTTACCCGTTGCACAGTGAACAGGATTACGATAAAGCCGTTTTAATCTTAAATTATTTATTAGATGCAGGCGGGGCAAATGAAAACCATCCTTTGGCACGTTTAGTAGATGCTTTAGGGGTTTTTATTGGCGAATATGAAACACATCATGAATTTTTATAATAAACGGCGTAATAAATTTGAAGAAAATACAAAAATATCTCGCTGCATTTGAATGTATTGGGATGTAAAAACAGTTAAACCTCTGGCTAATTATCAGCTATATGTTGAAGTTGAGGATGGCCGTTGTGGCATTTTTGATATGAAGCCTTATTTAGATAAAGGCGTTTTCCGTGAATTAAAAAATATCCATTATTTTAACCAAGTGGATATTTTATTCGGTGCAATCACCTGGCCGAACCAACAAGACATTGCGCCAGAAACTTTGCTGGCAAATCTATTACCAATAAAATCAGATGGGGACGCTAATGTATACGCTGTATAAACTAAATAGCGATGAATTGAATGAAAATTTTATTGCCGCCATAAAAGCGCAGTTTCCGCATCAAACGATTGAAATAGCAG
>SBAV01000447.1 GCA_005239965.1 Methylobacter tundripaludum | reverse complement strand
GTACATTTGTTCAAAACTAACACAATAATCGGTTCCCTTTTTTTCACTTCTCTCCTCCATTTGTTCCAACCGAAGATCAGCCAAATCCGCTGGTATCTGAAAAAAAAGGGCATTTTCTTTCAGAAAATTTATTGCAGGGATTTCTGGATGTTTCCTCTGTAATCGCACTCTCAACTGAGAGCGCGATCGCGTGTATACCTGCCTCTTTTTTATTGCACTTTCTATCCGGGTTCCTTCGTTATTTAAAGTAACCGTCCAGCTAGCGCCAAGTTTCTGCTTTAGTTCATTCGCCATTTGTAGCACGGCGGCATTAGACTGTTGGGTAAATCCAGGCACAGAAAAACAAAATACAGAAATGAATGCTGCCACTAACACAGGGCGTTTTAACATGATTTTAATCCCATAAAGCGATCCACAATAAACGCCACAACTTGTTCCGGTTGATTGATGTCTAATAATGTTAAATACGCTGGAATATCCAAAGCATAATCAGAAGCAACGGCAATAATGTTAGGATCATTGGGATACAGCAATGGATGATTCAGTTCAGCGCGATACAATTCAATCTTGGGAAACTTCTCAGATTTAAAGCCTTCAACCAAAACTAAATCCAGTTCCGATTGGTCTAAAAATTTTAGCTGATCGTCCAAGCGGGGCTCTTGTTCCGAGTTGATCTCAGTGATAATGGCACGGCGATGTTTGGAGACAATCATCACAGGCGATGCACCGGCTTGGCGCAAGCGGTGACTGTCCTTGCCGGGCACATCAACATCAAAGTTATGGTGGCCGTGCTTAATCAGGCCAACGCGTACGCCTTGTTGTTTGAGTAGCGGAATAATTTGGCAGAGCAAGGTGGTTTTGCCGACGCCACTAAAAGCGGAAAAACCCAAAACTGGTACCTGTGCGTGTTGCATAATGGGCAGATGTCCTGATAGTTACGTTGGCTGATATTCTAAGGTATTATTGTATAAAGCATCCGGAGAAAAGAGTGATTCGAATTTATCTGCTGTTATTTTTAATTATCGCTTTTTTTGCCGTGCGAATGTTCTTGAAGGCAAATCCTGCGGTAGTCGCAAAATATATCAAAATCCTATTGTGGTGTTTGGCTGGCGGTGTATTGCTGCTGCTTACCCTGACCGGACGGTTGAACTGGCTTTTTGCCTTAGCCGGTGTGGCCATTGCGTCTTTGTTCCGGTTAGCGCCGTTATTGCTTCATTACGCGCCGCAGTTACACCGGTTATGGTGGGAATTTATGGCGGCCAGACAAGGCCAAGGCCATCATAACTCACAACAACAAAGCTATACGCGCCCGCCAAAAAGCGGCATGTCCGTTGAAGAAGCCTATGAAGTGTTAGGCCTAAAAAAAGGTGCAACAGAACAAGAGATCATCGCCGCACACCGCAAACTGATGCAAAAAATACACCCTGATCGGGGCGGCTCTGATTATTTGGCAGCGCAAATTAATCTGGCAAAAAAAGTGTTGCTAAACAAATAAGCCTTTATGCACACGTACCCTAGACAGCCGGTTATTATTCAAAGTGTGTTGCTGAGCTTAGTGCTGCAAGCTTGTGCAGAAAATCCAAACTATGCACCCGTTACCACAAATAGTCAAAATATCCCGGCTAATGAGCAAAACAGCATTGAAAACAAACCTGACATCAAGATCAGTGAAAATAAACCACCTGAACCCAGCAAACCGCCACAAACGATTATTAATACTACTGAACCCGCTCCCTACTCCGCATCACCATCTACTGAAAAGGCTAAATATCATACCGTCAAAAAAAATGAAACCTTGTATTCAATAAGTGCAAATTCAGGACATGACTATCAACAACTAGCCAAGTGGAATAACATATCAGCGCCTTATACCGTGGAGGTTGGCCAAAAAATAAAACTGTTCGTCAACAATGCGCTACCCGTTTACAATAAGAATCTTGCCAAGCAGGAATACAAAACCGAAATAAATCATAAAAAAACAAAAAAACCTTTTATTTCAATATCTAATAACAAACCATCACATTCTGGGTCAAAAGCCAAAAAAACGCGCCGCTCTACGAGTCCTACAAAATCTCAATCTCTTAAAACGGCAACTATTTCAATTGATAACAAAAAGATGTTAAAGTTAGCTTTTCAGTGGCCTCTTAAAGGTGTTGTTGTAAAAAATTTCCGGCAATCTAAAAACAAGGGTATAGATATCGCCGGAAAAATTGGACAGACGGTATCCGCTGCAGAAGCGGGCAAAGTTATCTACGGTGGCCCTTGGTTGGTCGGCTTTGGCAATCTACTTATTATCAAGCATAATCCCATCTATTTAAGCGCTTATGCCAATAATAGCCACCTGTTTGTTAAAGAAGGCCAAAATGTCCAAAAAGGCCAGGTTGTTGCTCAAGTCGGCAGGACGCCATCCCGGAAAGCTGCGCTGCATTTTGAAATAAGAAAAAACGGGAAATCCGTAAATCCCCTTAGACTTTTGCCGAGCTTGTAATCAAGCCGTGTTAACTTAGACCGAATTGACCAGGAAGTAAAAATGATTGAAGAATTAATTGAACCTTCTGATGAAGATATGTTTGTGTTCGATGACCTGCCCTTTGATGACGATATAGAGGTGGATCCCATCGAAATACTGGATATCAGCAATGTCACTGCGATCAAGGCACGGAATGACAACAGCTTCGATGCCATGCGCATTTATTTTACCGAGCTAAGCCGTTCCAAACTGCTAACAGCTGAACAGGAAAGAACTTACGGTAAAAAGGCGTTAGAAGGCGATAGCCAAGCCAGAAAGATCATGATTGAAAGCAATTTGCGCTTGGTTGTGAAAATTTCTCGCCGCTACCTTAACAGAGGCTTACCGTTGCTGGATTTGATTGAGGAAGGTAATCTGGGTTTGATTCGGGCGGTGGAAAAATTTGATCCTGACCGGGGTTTCAGGTTTTCAACTTATGCGACATGGTGGATCAGGCAAACCATTGAACGCGCTATCATGAACCAAACGCGCACCATCCGGTTGCCGATACATATCGTCAAAGAGATGAACACGTATTTGAAGGCGCAACGTCATTTAGCGCAAGTTCTCGATCATGATCCCACTGCCGAGGAAATCGCTGCCCATCTTAACAAGCCGGTCAGCAAAGTTGAACAAATGCTCAAGCTCAATGAGCGTGTCACTTCGATAGATATCCCAACCAGTAAAGATCACGATCAGCCTTTGGTTGAATCGATTTCCGACTTGGAAACCTCAACGCCTTCCGATAAAATACAGGTAGACGATATTCGCGGCAATATCGCAATGTGGGTGTTTCAATTGCCTGAAAAACAACGTGAAGTCATTTGCCGCCGTTATGGTTTATGTGGCTATGAAGATTCCACACTGGAACAGGTTGCCCAAGAATTGTCTGTAACACGTGAGCGCGTCAGACAAATACAAATGGATGGCTTAAAACGGTTGAAAGAAATACTTGAGCACAATGGTTATTCCTTTGAATCCATTTTCAATTAGGCAAATGACTTCTGTAAAGGCCAATCCCGGTAGTTAAACACCTGGCCTTGTTCTCTGACAGTTTGTATGCCATCCAGGGAAATCTCTGCAATTAGCCAAGTTACGGCGTTAAAATTGCCGATAGCCAAAATACCGTTATCAGGAAAACCACGATCCACGGGCGTATAAATCGCAGCGGCTCCCACATTGACATCCACCGCTTCAGACCAAGGCGCATTGCCCACCAACGGTGATTGCACCACGTAACACTGATTTTCCAGCGCTCTAGCCTGGCAACCGATTTTAACGCGATGATACCCAGCCACCGTATCTGTGCAACTGGGCACCAAGATAAGATTAACGCCCATTTCCACCTGCTTTCTGGCCAGCAGTGGAAACTCGCTGTCATAACAGATGTTAATGGCAATTTTGCCGTATTCAGTATCAAAGCATTTTAATTCCGTTCCGCCCTGAATAAACCATTGCTCATTCTCAAAGCGGGTCATGATAAGCTTATCTTGGTAATCAAAGCTGCCATCCGGCATAAACAGGTAAGCCCGATTGCGATAAACGCCAGGTTCAATTTCCACCGGAAATGTGCCCGACTGAACAATACACTGGCATTGCTTTGCCAAGTACTTGAACAGTTCAATATAATCATTATGCACCGATTGCATCGCTGCAAGCTGTTTACTTAGCGACGAATAAACGTCCTTGCCGAATAGCGAAGCCAATTCCATGCTGGCGTATTCGGGGAACAGCAGTATCTTGGCATCTTGCCGGGCTGCCTCAGCAACCCATTGTTCGACCTTGTTTTGGTACTGCTGCCAGCTTGTCAGAAAGCTGATGTCATATTGGGCGGATGCAATTTTAACGTTCATGTTTCAGCCAAAAAGTCATGGGTTTGGCGGTTTCATCTTCGTCATCCAAATCTTTCCAAAAATAGGTTGTGTTCAGTTCGGGGTGCTTAAAATAACCACGTTTATTCCAGAACTTATCCAGCGGCACATAATCGGCAGGACGGCGTGGATGATCGATAGGACGCTCCACACAGCAGAAGGCCAGGTGTTTAAAACCGCCCAATTCTTCGGCGTGAGCTTCCCGTTCTTCAAAGAAACGAACACCCAACCCTAAACCACGATAAGCTTTATTGAGCACGGATTCGCTGCAATAAAACACTTCGTCCAGGTTATAACCATTGTCAAGGAACGGTTTTCTCAGTTCTTCGGTTTCGTATTTCATTGGGATGGCTGTAGACGCACCGACGATTTTATCGTCATCAAAAGCCAGCACAATCACGCTTTCGGGGTGGTCGATGTAGGTCTGCAGATACTTTTTCTCATAATCGAGCGTGCCGTCGTACAAATAGGGGAAATCCCGGAACACTTCTATCCTAAGGCGGGCAAGTTCAGGAATATAGGGTAGTAGCGCAGTACCGCTTTTTCTTTCAACACAAATAGCTTTAGTCATGGCGGGTTATCATTTCTGGCAAATAATGATATTTTATCCGAACCCCATCAGTTTGAGGGCTAAAGGCGCATAAAAAATACGCCCAGATTCAACTTTATAAACCATTTTTGGAAAAAAATCGGTTTGTACTACTGTTTAATCACCCGGCTAAGCAATGTCCGTAATTGCTAACATTTGCATCTTCTCGGTTGCATAAATTCTTAAAGTCTCCAAAATATCCTGATTGATACTGTC
>SBAV01000142.1 GCA_005239965.1 Methylobacter tundripaludum | reverse complement strand
GGGCTGTTTTTAGAGTAAATCTAGCCACAATTTTATTATATCACACAGAAGGCGCCAAATCAGCCTTTATTTTACAAAAATATGAGCATTATCAATAGCTTGGGATCGGATGGCTGCACATGAAATGACTCGGATTTGAATGATTTTGGGTGAGGGAACAGGCTGGCAGAGGACAAGGAGGGGATAGAATTGAGGGCAGTGGTGCCAGGGCAATGAGGATGAGTGATTGGAAAGCGCTATTAGGCAAGACACAAGCGTTTTAGGGTGGCATAGGCATTACCCCCACTGATATCGGGAATTAGCTTTAATTCCAACGCCTTTAAGGGCTGAAGTCTAACTTCATAGTGCTCGATTTCGCGTGTGGTGTTTGGCGGGCTGAAATGAAATTGCTGGCGCAAAATTTCCCGGTAAGCATTCTCTTTGTCCCTCAACCACAGCAGGACAAATTCCTGTGTGCGTGATTGTTGGGGCTCATCGAACAGGAGGATGATATGTTCTACGGTCAATGGTTGATCAAAAATAATTCGGAGCGTTTGTTGACCAGAGCTTGCGGCTTGCCATCCTGTGTTTAACTCGTCTGTCAGTAGCAAGGCTGACTCAACCGGATGCTGCAAGCACTCTGAAGTAAATTCCACTTGTGCAAGCCTTTCCAAATCCAGAAAATTTAGATCGGGGAACAGGCTATTTTCAGTACTCTGGTTGATCAGTGTCTTACGCATGTGTCCGCCTGTTGCAGTAGGATAGTGTTGATAATAAAAACAGCCTCAAGACGTTTGTCCTGAGACATCATCATAAACTGAATAAGGGGTAATACCCGTTTTTTAGTTTTTACAGCCTGAAATTGACAGATCATTGACAAACTACACTTAAGAAATCACACATAGCATTTACCGAAAACTCATCGGTATGCCGTTTTATCCAAGCCTACTTCACCGTTGCTCCTTGGCAAAGTACGCCGGCCGTCAGGGCGACCGCATATAAATCTGATTTGAAACAAGGGAATTAGCGATACTTATAGTTTTCAAAACTATGAGTACTAGCCTATTAGATCACTTTGGTACATTGGTAGATCCCCGAATAGACCACAATAAACGCCACGCTCTGTTAGATATTCTGGTACTGGTTGTCAGCGCCTTATGCAATAACGCTAAAGGTTGGGAAGCCATAGAAGACTAATTGGAGTGGTTACGCCACAAGTCCCTTTAGTGAATGGTGTGCCGTCCCACGATTGCATCGAATATGTCATGAGACGCCTATCTCCGGTAAAATTTCGGGAATGTTTTATCAATTGGACACAAGCGGTCAAACAGGAAATTGGCGAAGTGATTGCGATTGATGGTAAAACGGCTCGTGGCTCACGTGACCGCTCAATAAATGCAATCCGCTACACAGGGTGACAGCCTGGGCTTGTGAAAATAGGCTGGTCTTGGCACAAGAAGCAACGGACGAAAAATCCAGTGAAATCACGGCCATCCCCAAATTGCTTGAATTATTAGAGCGGAAGGGCTGTGGGATCTCGGCTTGAGTAAGGGTTACCTAAAAGCGCGTTCTAAATATTTTTCTATCGCTTGGCCGGTGGCCATGGATGGAAAGAACAGTATTAATTGAGGATCGTCTTTCAAGAGCTTTTGCAGGCAAGGGCTTTCATCAAAAAATTTATTCCCTTTTTTATTGAGGGCATTATCAGACATCTTCATTTTTGCACGATGCTCACCAATTGCCTTGATATTAGGTCTTCTTAAATCAAGGTGCTGTTTCCAATAGGCTATGTGATCAAAGTCGACAATATCCTTAGCGGTAAGGATACCCAAACTTTTTAGTGCTTTAAGGCCTGAGTATCGGTATTCTATATGAACACAGAAAAGACTTGGTTTCCAGCGGTACGGCTTGTCGCTATAGACCGCCAATCTAATTGAATCTTTTTCTTTATTGTAATAGTACGTTTCTTTCACATCACAAAAATACGGCAATTTTTTTGAGCGCTGGCTTTTCTTTAACTGCACCAAGTGTTTGTTAAAAAATTGACGTAGAAGATCAATATCAGATTGAGATTCACTGTAAAAATCCATAGCCAATTCCAAATAAGTAATCTTGTAATCTCCGTCGGATTCACAAAGGCGTTTTAATGACTGGAGTGAGCCTTTACCCAGCTGATAAAGCTCTATTTTCCGATTTACGTAAATATGTCCTTCTAAAGTACACGGTTGAATGAGTATGTTTGCCTGGCGTCGTTTCTCTAGTTTCAATAACTCGGTTTCAGATACGCGGGCATCCACATACAGGTGCAGTCTATCTATATAAAAACGGGGTTTAAAGCCGTAGTTTTTAATCAGCGATAGCAGGGTTTCAAAAGTGTCTCTTGGCATGGTAACAGTGTTATATTTTAATTAAAAAGTAGCCCTAAAAAGGCATTTTCCTATTCAAACGTCTCATTGGCAAATCTTGGCAACTGAGCATATTTACCGGTGTATTTTAGTGCTGAATTCGCCATAGAATAGCCACCTTAAAAGAGGTATTTCATGAGGATAATAAGGTATATTGCACAGCATTTATCACCGTCCTTATGATTAATAAGCTCTACAAAATTACTAAATTCACACTCAAAACATCACCAAACCATAGTTAGACGTCATAAATCGAGTATTTTCAATAAAATCAAAATCAACTTATAGCAGTAATCCATGACACTTACCGTTACAAAAAACAGCCTAAATTTAGTTATTTTAATAGCCAAATAAAGCCATTAGAGGTCAATTTTCAACCTCTATCCTAGATAAAATAAATCCCTACATTAACCCCAATTCCCAACCTAGAAAGTCAGATTAAAACTGTCCACATAGCTCCAGGTAGGTTTTTAAATCAACCAGGTTTGGTTCACGCTTAAGCCACATCCAAAACACGTAAATGTTTCTCACGATCTGAAATAAAGGATGACCTGTCAGAATAAGACTTATCCTGCCGACCCTTCCCGTTTTTACCTGGATTATAGATAACCCTACTGGCAGGTGAATCCATTAAATACAGGGCTTTTTGGTGACGGGTAATGGCAACATAAAAGAGCATTTTTTCACTCTTTAATTCCAGGTCAGTCTTGGCGTAATGTATAGGTAGCATCCCGTCAACACAATGAATCAAAAACACGTAACGCCATTCCTTGCCTTTAGCTCCGTTAATGGTGCTCAGTTGGATACCCTCTGGATTCGTGTTGAGCTGGAGTTCGTCAACCGACAAATCCTTCCAACTGGAAAATTGTCGTATCTTGATTTTCAGCTGGGTGAGGTCACGCATCAGGAAATCCAAAGTACGTTTACGGTTATCTTTTCTTAAAACCTTGCGGAGCGCATCCATCAGGTAGGATATTGCCTTTTCCAGTTCGTCGGCCTCTACCGCTTGGGCGATCAATTCTTTAAATTCTATAAGAGTCCGGTATTTTGAGCTTTCCTTGCCATTAGCCCAACTTTGGATACTTACCGCTTTCCAACCCTTTTCCGGCATTTTCTTAAAAATGTTATTGATTTCCTTAGTATCCAACCCTAGCCGTTTAAGCAGGGAGGTAAATGCTTTACGACGTTTCTCTGGAAATTCAAAGCCATTTTCGCCAGGTTGTTGTAAATTCCTCGTAAACCGCCTTAAATTTCTAGTAAGCCGCAATAAATTCCTTAAGCCTATCTCATGTCTTCTTTGTGGCTCTCTGTAAAGCTCATGGGCTATAATGCCATGCTTTTCAAGGGCTACGGCCAGATCACTCAACGAGCGTTGGGTACGTCCAAGGCACGCTATTTGCTCAGGACGTGCTTTTTCTGACTTTAGTAGCCATTTGATCTTATTGGCTATAAACTTGGATTGTTCTGTCATGGTTTTGCACGTTATGAGACGGACGGTTTGGCCTTTAACGTCACTACTCAGCTTTGCTCCCGGGTAAATTTCATCGCCAATTGCGTTAACAAATGCCAAAGAAGGAGCTGGCAGGCGTTGGCTCTGGGTTAAGGGGTACTCCTGAGGCTGTAACTTGTCCTTAATGGTGTCCCAGTTTTTTGCGAATGCCCCTCGGAACCCATTAATATTCTGCTTTGGATCACCTACCATAATAGAGGTTTCGATATTTTCAGCCAGGGCAACCAACATTTTCGTTTGCAGCACACTGGTGTCCTGTAGCTCATCTACCAGTAGATAACGATAAACACCAGCTGCTTTTTCAAGCCATCGTGAGTTATTTTTTGTCAGTAACCCAACCATATCACTAAAATCCACGAGATTTTCGTTCTTCTTTCGTTTTTGGTACAACTGAAGTACCTCTTCAATCAGCGGATTTTTCTGGCAGGTTTTCACGACCGGCTGACCGTTGGCGATACGCCCTTTCACATCGAATGCTTGCTTCATCAACTCTGTAGTATCCCTAGGCCTACGTTTTTTCACATCCTTGATGCATTGGCTAAAAAGTTCTGTATTATCAAGTAAGGTCGGAGGTTTACTGAATCCCAACTCATCATGATATTGTCCAACCAGCCCATAACAGAAGGCATCGTAAGTTTTAATAATGACGTTGCTAGCATTGTCGCTTTCCTCCAGCCTATGCCGGATTTCTTCACAGGCACTTTTACTGAACGTCAACACCAATATCTTTTTCGTACAGTCCTCTTGTTCTCTGAGTTTTCGCACAATATATTCCACCAGGACCGTGGTCTTTCCACAGCCGGCACCTGCTGTGACTAATGCGGGCCCCTTGCAGTGGCGAATAATTGCTAATTGCTCACTTGTAAGTTTCATGGCTACTATCCTTGTTGATTGTTTAATTCACGGCGAACTTGGCGTCCAATTTCTTGAAAAAAAGCAGCCTGTTTTTGCTCATTCATGTTGAACTCCTTGAGATAACAATCTATTTTTTCTAGTTTTTTTTGCGTTAACATCTCCTTGACGATTTCCAACGCAGCTTTTTTTTGCTTCCGATTCAGTACGTTCATAGAGCTCTTAATGAAGCCCTCAATGTCCTTTTGCGTTAGCTCGTTAAATTCTTTGGTGGAATGGCTCATCTTTACGGCAACTTGCTTCTTAATTATGTCGCTGTATTTTTTTGTACAAATAGGCCTTAAAACACCTTCCTTAATTTCACCAACTTCACTATCCGGTAAATAGGTTATTTGAAAATCGACAGCGTTATAGATTTTTCGTATTTGTGGGTAACGCGGTAAATCATGATGCTTTTCAAGGCATTCTTTTAACGAAGAGTAACCCAGGTATTCCCATAAATCTTGCTGAACAAAATTGTAAATATCTTGCATAGCTCTGTTTTTTTTAATTTGCGCAAGCAGCTCTTTTGCACGTCCTTGTTTCGTCTTTTTAGGTGAGTGGGGTTTTGCGTTACTATCATTTTCAGTTTTCATAGAACATCCTCATTGTTTAAATTTTCCGGACACCGTCTAAAATCAATTGTTATTATAATAACATGTTAATAACAGTCAATATGCATTAATGCTTATTGCGATTACTAGAAGACAGGATTACACTATATTTTTAACTTTGATAGAGCTATTAAATATGAAAATTGAAATAAAAATAGATTTGGATACCGAAAACCCTAAAGACCTAGCGGTTTTTTATAGTCTTATTGACTCAATAAGACTAATTAATGACTCAAATACACCGACGTTATCTTATGAAGAGGCTTGGCAACAATGCTCATGGGAGATCATTACCTTTGCATTAACGGTGCTAAAAATACATGACGGTATATCCGACAAAGGTACATTTGCTTTTTTTTCCAGTTTGCTAAACCCAACATTGACCGAGCTGTGTGGAGATTTAACTGAACGTGCCATTAGTTCCAGGGTTGGAAGAGCAGCTGTGATATGTAAGAAAATGGGGGAGTTTAGACTGATGGAGGTTGCTGTTAGACGTAAAGATCAGGTAAAACGTGTGTATGTGACGCCTGAAGCAAAAGAGGCATTATTAAAATTATTACAAGGAGATTGGGGAGATGAGTTCAACAACTATCTCAAAGACAATGAGCTGAAGGCTTTGGATTTCAGTGAATTGTAATGTATTGCAAATTAATGGAATACTGGGGTGCAGGATTGAAACCCGTTACTTGACTGTACTGGTATTTTTCAGCGCTGAAATGGATTCATCGCAAGCGGGGGCAATATTCGCCAGTGCTTGACGGAATAACAAACGTCACACTGTTTTAATGATAGGAAATGTCAAGGGCATTCTGCGCCAGTCCCGTTGCGGCGCAAGAAGGGCATTTTATGATTATAAATCCTTAGATGACACAATAAGAAAATCATCATTTCAATTTCGGTAGTTTAAATTACCGCAGATCAATTCAAGGGGAGTATTTATTCTCCCCACAACGTTTTCATCCCGTTATAAAAGTCCGGGCAGTCCTACGCATATTGTTGATTTTATAAAATAGTTGACTATGTGTTTTCATCCCGTTATAAAAGTCCGGGCAGTCCTACGAGCTGTCTTTCATGAGAAGGAGTATGTAATTGCTCTGTTTTCATCCCGTTATAAAGGTCCGGGCAGTCCTACCAAAGAGGAAATTGCGGAAATAAAAGCCGCACAGCAGTTTTCATCCCGTTATAAAAGTCCGGGCAGTCCTACAGGCTTTGAAGTATATGGTGTAGATACGCTGCTCTGTTTTCATCCCGTTATAAAAGTCCGGGCAGTCCTACCTATGGCGACTATCTATGAATGCGCTAGATATACTTGGTTTTCATCCCGTTATAAAAGTCCTGGCAGTCCTACCTTTATCCAAGTGGGGTAGCTGAGGCTCAATTTAGGTTTTCATCCCGTTATAAAAGTCCGGGCAGTCCTACAAAAAATAAAGCTAACAGTTTGTTAGCCTAAGTTTGTTTTCATCCCGTTATAAAAGTCCGGGCAGTCCTACACAAAGTAACGTACACAAGTGGCTACACCGGCCAGTTTTCATCCCGTTATAAAAGTCCGGGCAGTCCTACAGGAACCAAAAATCGTAGTACCGGAAGAAAAAAAGTAGGTTTTCATCCCGTTATAAAAGTCCGGGCAGTCCTACTGTACCCTTACAAGCTGTTGCTTTGCAAGTGGAAATTTGGCTATTTGCGGCGCGGTTAAAATAAAAATCATAAATTCTCCTAAAAATAGCGAAAAATGGGCTTTTGCATTCAATTTTTCCTTATAAATCAACATGCGGCGCGTGTTTTCTCGAAACTTTCGCAAGCTGTTGATTTACAAGAAAACACTAAAAACCGGTAAATTTTTGCTACCCGCGCCGCAAAACCGTATCAACATCAGAAAATCATATAATCCGGGTCAGAGCTAACCTGTCCTTTACCATCGATAACAATGTTCAATTTGTCTTTACCGCAGAGGTGATAATAACGCACCTGGTCTTCGGTTGGTTCCAGTAAATTGCTCAGTCTTTGTTGTAATTCCTGCAATTGGGCGTTTTCCAAATGGCATTCAAACACGCTGTATTGAACGCGGGTACCGAAGTTTTCCATCTGATTGGCAATTTTACGAAGCCTTTTGGCATCACGCACATCAAAGCAAATCACATAAAATGCCGTCATTGCAGAAAAAAATCCTCATCTTCAGGCGGCAGGCCCAAACCCTGAAAAAACACCGTCTCACTGCACCACGCACACAACGGATACCAACGCAAGCTGTCACTGTCGTCAATTTCTGCCAATAAACGGTTACGAAGCAGATGTAACTGCGGGTCGCTCAAATGACATTCAAACACACTGTATTGCACCCGCTTGCCGTAATTTTTCAGAACATTGTAAACCCGTCGCCTAGCAGTATCCGCACTGATGTCATAACTGACCAACCACAAACGCGTCATCGCACTACCATCGGTTGGTAGGTAGATTCCGTACCGCGTATAACCTGCGACAAGTGATGCACCTGAACTTCCATGCAACGCCGGTAATCCAATTGTGTGTCGGTTACGGGATGGCTAATGTCGGAATTGAATTTTTCTTCCAACGCCTTGATGAACAGTTGCCGCGCGTGGGGTTTGAGTAAACAGCCGTCACCTGCAACTTTTGGCGGGTCAAAATCATCTGGTGTTAAGCGTTGGTTTAACACCAGTTTCCAGACCACGGCATCCACCACCAAGGCGCGAAACTCTTCCATCATATCGGATGCTAAAGCTGGATGACCCGGTTTTAACGCATGTAAAAAGCCGACATGCGGATTGAAGCCGCGTGTGCGTAATAATGAGTAAACATTGTAAAACAACAAGGTATAGCCATAAGACAGCAGGGCATTAACCGGATCGGTAGGTGGTTGCCGCACGCGTTGGCTAAAACCCCAACGAGCGTCCAAACTTGCGGCCATCGCCTGAAAATAAACTTTCGCTGCGTTGCCTTCAAACCCCCGCAGTTCATCCAAGGTAGTTACCTTGTCCAGTTGCGGCAAGCTGTTTTTGATTGTTTCGACTGCTCTGCTTAATGCGGTGTTGTTATGCCGACGTGCCAAGCGTTGCAATATGAGGCGGCTATTGGCCAGCTTGCCTTGCACCAAGGCAGTCGCTATTTTTAAGCAAAACGCCGGATCGTTGGCGCGTAAAAATTGCTCGCGTTGCAGCAATACCGGCTCGGTGCTGAACGAATCAATCACACCGTAATAATGGCCATGACCCGACAACAAATAAATCGGTATGCGCTCTTGCAGGCAAAACTGCATGGCTTGTGTGGTGATTTGGGCATTGCCGAACACCATGACCTGATCGATCTTTATGGCGGGTATTTCCCTGACGATGGTTTGGTTTTGCCTAACAACCAGCCTTTCCGACTCTTTGCCCAGTACTTGGCCATGTTGCAGTAAATACAGTGTGCGTAGCAAGGGTTCATGGTCTGCGGGTAAGTCGTCTACTTCGGGGTAGTCAAGATTATCAAGGTTTTCTTCGCGGTCGGGAAAGTCATCGGGGCTTAATTTGGCTTCGGAAAAAGCCAGTTGCATGATGGTTGGGGGTTCTGCTATTGCTTGTGCTGGAACTGATGGTTCAAGTGTATCTGTCTCTGTCGGCAATGCCAATAAATCCGGCGGATCGGTTTCGGTTTTAATGGCCAATGAACGGATAAATTGTACCCCCAGAAAACGAAAGCCCTCATTAAAATGCACAATCTGGGTTTTACGGGTGTTCAGTTTAAGCCGTAATTGGTTTAGTACATTATCGGTGAGTTCTAACGCTTGTTCGGCGTGGTCTTGGCTTTTGCACAGTATCAAAAAGTCATCGGCAAACCGCACCAGGCACTGGTTGTCGTCCAGCAAGGTTTCATCCAGGTGATGCAAATACAGGTTGGACAGCAACGGGGCAATCGGTGAACCTTGCGGAACGCCTTTGTGCAGCACAAACGGCTGGTTATCAACAATGACGGTCGATTGTAGCCATTGGTGTATCAATTTCAAGATACCGGCATCGGTAATCAGTTTGCTAACTTCCGCAATGAGTAACGAGTGGTCGATATTGTCAAAAAAGCTTTCAATGTCGGCATCCACCACCCAATGATAGCCTTGGCGTTGCAGCAGTTGAACGCGCTCTACCGCTTGCTGCACACTGCGCCCTTTGCGGTAGGCGAAGCTGCAATCTTCAAATTCGGCTTCAAATAGGGGTTCAACCACAAGGGTTACGGCGGTTTGCAATATCCGGTCGCGTACTGTTGGAATGGATAATCGGCGTTTGCCCCCGCTGGGTTTGTCTACTTCTACCCGTAATAGCGGTTGCGGCCTGTAGGTTTCATAGTGGACTTCGTTGCGTAATGTGTCGAGATTTTGCCACAACCGTTCAGCGAATGCTGACAATGTTTGCCAATCTACACCGGAACAACCTTGATTTTCATAGACCTTGCTCCAGGCTTGCTGCAAGTTGAAATCGGTCAACACATCGGACAAGTGAACTGTTTGCATGGCGGTATTGAGTTTTGAAAGCGCTTTGCCAAGAAAAGGAGAGTGCGTTATTTAGCCATAATCAGCTCAACCAGTTTAACAAAGGCCGGATTAAACAACGTTAACCCGAATAGGGCAATGCCAACCAATATTTTTAGCCATAAGGTATTTTGCTTAAGTTCGGTGCGGACTACGCTGATTTCAGCACTGAGTTCAGCGCGTAGCATAGCAATTTCTGCACGTACAAATTCTTTGGTGGCTAATTCTGCCCGCAACTCATTGTAAAGTTCTGACTTAAGCGCTTCTTTTTTATGGGTGATCAGTTCTTCGGAATGATGCTCAATCGCTTGTATGGAGCCTTCTATGGCTTTGGCAAATATTTCCGCTTTTTGCCGATCATGGTTAAACGCCTCTTCCAGTAGCAGAAAGGCTTCGCGTGGTATGGAGTAGGCCATGAGTTTTTATCTGCCTGGTAGATTTCGATGGTTGCATTATAGCATTGCCAAAACACCTTGCTGCCGATACCGAAGTAGAGACGCAATATTTTGCATCTCTACCGTTTCATCCCGTTAAAAAGTCCGGGCAGTCTTACCAGGCACTCATAAAAATTAGGTCAAGTTGTCCGATCAGACTGCTTAGACTTGGCACGTTGTGCAATGTAATCGGATAACACCGATTCTATTCTCGTTTGCCAGCCTGCACCGCTGGCTTTAAAGGCGTCCAGTATCTCTGGCGACAATCTGAGGGTTACTTGCTGTTTAGGTGATTTTAAGAGCGGACGGCCACGGCGGCGCATCAGCTTAAAATCTTCGGGGGTTAATTCCCTTGTGTCTGGATCGGATGCTATGGCAGCGCGAATCTGCGAATCTTCTTTGTCGGTTGGGATGTGCGTGCCGGTCTTAAGCTTGGGCATATAACAAAACCTCGGTTTTTGTGGCTTTTCTTAAACTAATGACACGGCGGACAGTGCCCTGTTCAGTGTAGATAATGCACATCAGCGTAAGGCCGTAATAAAGGATGCCAATATAACGGGTTTCTTGGTAGTCCAGCACGTTATCTTCCCGCTCCCATAGTGTGTCCCATTCAAGTTTTTCGGCAAGGCCAAGTGAGTAACCGTGCTTTTTAAGGTTGATTTGGTCTTTGGCAGGGTCAAATGTGATTATCATTTGATTATTGTAGCTACATTATATAGGGCTGCCAATATTTTTTGTAGTGAAGTGGAAGAAGGTTTTCATCCCGTTATAAAAGTCCGGGCAGTCCTACCTGTCACAACACGAGCAAAGACAGAGTATCAAGCGTTTTCATCCCGTTATAAAAGTCCGGGCAGTCCTACGAAAATAGGTTATTCTCAGTTATTCACGATCCAAGTTTTCATCCCGTTATAAAAGTCCGGGCAGTCCTACTAAATGGTTTCATGTTTCCTATACCAACTATAGAAATGTTTTCATCCCGTTATAAAAGTCCGGGCAGTCCTACGGTGGATGCGAACAAAGAAATTCCAATCTCGGAAGTTTTCATCCCGTTATAAAAGTCCGGGCAGTCCTACCAAAAAGTGTGCGTTACGCCTGT
>SBAV01000295.1 GCA_005239965.1 Methylobacter tundripaludum | reverse complement strand
TTTACCGCCGTCTCCAACAGTGCCGACAACGATGCAGGGTCTGAACTGGAACGTATTCATGCAGCTACTTCCGCCTTGGCCTCACAGCTTGAAAAAGAGCAAAGCCTGTCAGAAGTCTACGCTGCACTGGGCAACATCTATTCCTCTATAGGTTTAGACCCTGCCACCGGTAGCATAGAAAATGTCAGTGTCAGGGCGCTGTCTGCTAATCTGGAAAGAAACATGGATCGGTGGTATAAGGGACAATTACCCAAGCTACCAACTGTAGCTATTGCAAAACCCGTTAACTTGAGTGCGAAATGAGAAGAAAATTAGTTGTATCTGTTTTGGCGTTAACACCACTGACTGTCACCGGAGTATATGCTGAAACACCGAACGAGCCAGAGGCTGCCTCAGAAGCGGCTGTAGAAATACCTGCTGCGGCTGCTGAACCGTCTTTCGGTAAAATGAAAGAAGAAGCCTTGCATCTGCGTGCCCAGCTTAAGGCGAGGCAAAGCACGCTCATTTCCAGTGAAATGGGCGGACGTATCAGCCAGCTGAAATTGCGTGACGGTGAGCCCTTCAGTAACGGCCAAACCTTGGTGGAATTCAACTGTAATGTAGAAGATGCCCAGTTGAACAAAGCCAAGGCCACGTTAGAAAAGAAAAATAAGACTTACGAAGTTAACCAACGCCTGGCGGAACTGAAATCCATCAGCACGCTTGAAGTGTCCGTGGCCAAAACCGAAGCGGAAGAAGCCAAGGCCGATGTCAATGTTGCTCAAGCGGTGATGGAACGCTGCGCCATTCACGCACCATTTTCCGGCAAAGTGGTGGAACTGCTGGCAAGGCCCTACCAGTCTGTACGCCCTGGTGATCCATTGCTGGAAATCATCGATGATAAAAACCTGGAAGTTGAGTTTATGGCACCCTCCGATGCCACGCCGCATCTTAAGCCTGGCAAACGCTTTCGTGTTACCCTTGATGAGATCGGCAAAACCTACAATGCGGAAATCACCCGTATTGGTGGCAAGGTTGATGCCGTCAGCCAGACAATAAAAGTCTATGGCCGGATTACCGACAAGTCGGCAGAACTGTTGCCGGGTATGAGTGGGGCTATTGACCTGGCAGCGCTTAGATGAGTGAGCGGCTTAATCATCAATTACTGCGTTTGACGCTGTTATTGCAGTTAGAACGCAGAGCCCGCCAAGCACCGGTCGACGAATTACCGTTTGTTATCGTTAATGAAACGGCCGAACTGTTGCCATACCGGCAAGCCATATTGTGGCACAAAGGCCACGCTTGCTTGGAAGCTGCTTCCGGAATAGCTAAACCGGAGAAAAACAGCCCGTATGCACTTTGGTTGAGGCCCGTACTACAGCACCTTACCCGCGATCCGCGTACTTCTTCGGTCATGGCGTTTACTGCTGAAGATGTCCCGGAAGAATTAGCGAAAGACTGGTATGAATGGCTCCCAGAGTTTGCTTTGTGGACACCCTTGTTAACGCCGTCGAGCAACAAGTACGGATTGGTGTTGTTTAGGGATGCCGCCTGGACAGAAGCAGAAATGCAACTGGTGGGTTATTTGGCGGAAACCTATGGTCATGCCTTGGCATTGGCAGAAGCCGGGCCACCACAACGCTCCTGGCTAAAACGCTTTGGAAACCGTAAAATCCAATTTCTGATTACCGCCGTATTAGTGGCAGCCTCCTGTTACCCAGTACGGCAATCGGTGTTAGCGGAAGCCGAGGTAATTCCTATAAAGCCAAATCTGGTAAGAGCGCCACTTGAGGGTGTGGTTGAAACCTTCTATGTGCAGCCCAATGAAGACGTGAAAGTGGGGCAGAAATTATTCTCGCTGGATATGACGCAATTGCGTAGCCGGCTTGAAGTGGCTGAAGAGACCCGCGATATTGCCAAAACTGAATATCTGCAAACCACCCAGCAAGCGATGCTTGATCCAACAGTAAAATCCAAGCTGGCTGGCTTAAAGAGCAAATGGGATCAACAAGTCGCTGAAGTGGATTATGTACGGACTCTGTTAAAGCGTTCTTTAGTGACAGCGACCAGGGCAGGGGTGACGGTATTTGATGACCCGAATGACTGGTTAGGAAAACCCGTGACACAAGGTGAAAAGATACTTGCGGTTGCCGATCCTGACATTGTTGAATTGGAAGTACGGTTACCTATGGATGATTTAATTGCCTTGGAGCCTGGGGCAGAAGTCTTGTTTTTCTCCAATATCAGCCCGCACAAACCCCTGCAAGCCAGTCTTAATTATTTTAGTTATCGGGCTACGCCCACGCCTGCCGATATTATGGCTTATCGCCTGAAAGCGACGTTTACAGATACTGCCAACTTGCCTCGTCTGGGCTATCGTGGCTCGGCCAAACTTTATGGGGCACGTAAACCGTTTATCCTGTGGTTGTTCCGTAAGCCTATTCAAACTGTGCGTTTGTGGTTGACATGGTAGCAACGGCTTTACCGGTAAATAATGAAAAAGCGCCGCCGTGGCCGGAATTGCGTGATGATTTAGCGATTTTTTCCGGGCCAAAATCCCATGATGGCTTGCCCACCTGGACGTTGCATGATCCTTTGTCACATCGTTATTTTCGTTTGGGATGGCTTGAGTTCGAATGTTTACAGCGTTGGAGCATTGCCAATCCGGAGCGGATTGCAGTTGCTATAGAAGATGAAACGCCATTAGAGGTCGATGCAGCTAACGTAGAGCAGTTATGTTTGTTCCTGAGTAGCCAACAATTGACCAAGGCAAAGGGCGCTGAAACCAGTCGCCGTTTCGCACAACAGTTAAAAACGGGCAAAACCAGCTTTTGGGTCTGGTTACTGCATAATTATTTATTTATGCGCATTCCTTTGCTGAAAATAGATCAGCATTTAAAAAGAGTCGTGCCGTGGTTAAGCGGGCTGTTTCAAAAGCAGTTTATTTTTGTTTTGGCGATCTTTGCCTGCCTTGCTGTTTATCTGGTTGCCAGGCAGTGGAGTCAGTTTACCCACAGCTTTCTCTATGTACTGACTCCCGAAGGCGTGTTAGCAACGGCCTGCATGTTATCGTTGTCAAAAGTGGTCCATGAGTTTGGCCATGCTTTTGCGGCCAGTCATTTTGGTTGTCGCGTACCGACGATGGGCGTAGCCCTGTTGCTGGGTATGCCGGTGTTATGGACCGATGTGACTGATGCCTGGCGTTTATCGGACAGAAAGCAACGTTTGCTGGTTGATGCGGCCGGTATGATAGCTGAATTAACGCTGGCCGTATTTGCAACGATTCTGTGGACGATGTTGCCGGATGGTCCGTTTCGCAGTGGTATTTATTTATTGGCCAGCACGGCATGGGTCTTGACATTGGCCATCAATCTTAATCCTTTTATGCGCTTTGACGGCTATTATCTGCTGGCTGATGGCTTGGATATTGCCAATTTGCAAGATCGGTCCTTTGCTTTGGCGAGGTGGCGGCTACGGGAAAGCCTGTTCGGTTTTGGCCATCCGGCACCTGAAAACTGGTCCCGTGACCGGTATTTTTTATTGCTTGCTTATGCATACGGTACCTGGATATACCGTTTAATCTTGTTTACCGGCATAGCCTGGGCCGTGTATTACTTTTTCTTCAAGGTGTTAGGGCTTGCCTTGTTTGCTGTTGAAATTGGCTGGTTTATTGTTCGTCCGATGTTAAAAGAAATTTCTGCCTGGCGTGAGCAAATCGACGCCCATGATAAACCTATCCGGCCCGGTTTGGCCTGGCTGGTGCCTGTTGCCGCTATTGCCCTGTTGTGTGTGCCTTGGCAAACGCATCTTATTGTTCCCGGATTACTGCATGCACAAGCGGAATCGACGTTGTACAGTCCACAGCCCGCACAAGTCAGAAAAGTATGGGTGCATGAGGGTGAAACCGTTAAAGCCGGCCAGGTTATCATGGAGCTATCATCTCCCGATCTGGACTTTAAAATTGCGACTTCAGAGCGCCAGTGGGCGGAATTAACCGAACAATTGGCTTCGCAGAGTCTGGAATTGCAATTGGCGCGGCGTAATCCTGTTGATTCAGAAACGCTGCAATCGACCTTGGCAGAGTTGGAAGGGTTGCGTGCGGCTTACAAAAAATTGACGATACGCGCTGCTTTCCCCGGACGTATTCGTGATTTATCAGATATTTTACGTCCTGGCGAATGGGTGGCAAAAGATGAAGTTTTAGGTGATGTGGAAACGCCCAAGGCAACAGTTGCCGCCTATGCTGAAGAAGCCGATATAGGTCGCTTGCAACCAGATGGGGAAGGGCGCTTTTATCCTGAAGGAGGAGATTTGTCCCCGTTTGGCGTGCGCATCATCAGTATTGACAAAACCGGTACGAGGCAACTTAATCTTGAAGAGCTGGCATCTACGCACGGTGGTGCAATTGCTGTGCGTCCTGATGCTGAACGGGGTTTAATACCGGAGCAAGGTATTTATCGGGTTCTGTTGCAAGTGGCAGATACTAGGTCTAAATTACCGATAACGGTACGTGGCAGGCTTTCTCTGGAAACCCCGCCAGAAAGTTTAATTGGACGGTTTTTGCGTTCGGCGACGGCGGTGGTTATTCGTGAAAGTGGCTGGTAACTACTGCCTGCTTACGGCTTTTGTTGCCTTTTTTTTTGAGCACCATCCGCACCTGTTTCGATTTTTTTGAAAAATGGACGGATGGCGTGTTGATTGACAGGCCTTGATATTTCTCGTGTTGAAGAACATATCAAACTAATGGCTAAAATGCAGTTTTAGGCAATGCAAGCGGCAGTGTTAATCTTTATCGTGTGTCAATCAGCATGCAAAACTGACCAGGATCCTGGGGAAAACAGCTTTGAAAACTGACCACCCCAGGTTGTTTAATGTCCGGTTTTTTACCGGAGTATCCTGGAGTGTTGACCATGAAAAATATTGCCGAAATCAGACGGCGCCACAAAATAAACGGGGACAGTATCAGCTCACTTGCTGAAGAATTTAAGCATTCCCGAAACACCATCCGAAAACATCTGCAAACGGTTGAAGAGCCCGTCTACCAACCACAACAGCCTAAGCTTGGCGAATATGAAACTCAACTGTTGGCTTGGTTGGAGCTGGATAGCAAGTTACCGCGTAAACAACGCCGTACCGCACAACGCCTTTTCGAATGCTTACAAGTGGAAGGCTATACCGGAACCTACAGCCCCATACAGCGCTATGTTAAAGACTGGAAAAAGGAGCCTGGCAAAAATCCGACTATAAAACAAGCCTTTGTACCATTGGCATTTCCCCCTGGCGAAACCTGCCAGTTTGATTGGAGCCACGAAACCGTAGTGTTGGCAGGTGTGACCCAATAAAGGGGCATTCCTAAGAAAAATTGGCCTAAAATTGCTGCTTTTTAGCCAATCTGAATGTGATGTTTTTTAAATGATTTTAACGATTGATTTTTGCTTGTTGCGTACTTATGGTCTAACTTCCACTCTGTCATAAAGGTGTTTTTGGAAACCGATAAACAGATTAACGATTTCATCCACGCCGCCCAAAGATTCCGCCGCATCGCTCATTGACTGATATTTTAGATTAATCAGGTTAGGTAGTCTGGACTGGTCTAACTCTTCAAATCCCGTATCAACATATTTGAACAGTACGAATTCAAGAAACTCCCTATGTTCAATACTCAAGCCATCCACGATTTTTGGCTTTGTCTGTGATACTCGTAGCTCCCTTGTCATTGGCTGGATGTTGAAGGAAATATATTCAAGCACATCAAACAAATCACTTTTTCCCGCATCGACGAGCTTTTGCAGTTCAGAAAGTTCGGAATTTCCATACCCCGCCTCATCAAGCTTATTCAGCAATGCCTTACGTGTGTTTGGGTTTGACCAAATCTGCCGCAATTCATCTTCATTTTGGAAATAGGAAGGCAACGCTCCATAAAGATTATTCAGGAATTCTTCAATGGAGATGGGCTTGCCGTCTGCACCCCAAAATGAAGTGGAAACCATGTGCTGAATTTCCCGCTCCTTGCCGTCACGGAGTTTGATTTTAACCTTCTTAATACATACGCAGGGTCTTTGTCCGCATTTATAACAAAGTGGCGGTGGTTCTTTGATGCAATCACAAGGACGTTTACCACAGTTAGGGCAAGGCTGTGGAGGCCTCTTTTCGCAGGCGCAAGGGTCATTCTTACATTTTGCACACGGCTCTGGCTCTAGCGGTTCGCCATCCCATTCAGGGTCGGCAAAGTGATGGTAGGCATCCACGAAATCGTAAATCGTGAAATATTCCTTGCCATCAAACAGCCTTGTGCCACGTCCGACAATCTGCTTGAACTCAATCATAGAATTAACCGGGCGCATCAAAACGATATTTCTGACATTACGGGCATCAACGCCCGTTGATAGTTTTTGTGAGGTGGTCAAAATGGTAGGAATGGATTTTTCATTATCCTGAAATTCACGAAGATACTGCTCGCCAATCTCTCCGTCATTTGCTGTCACACGCACACAAAATTTCGGGTCTTTGCTGGTCGCGTATTGATTGATTAAATCCCTTACCGCCGCTGCATGGTCTTGGGTCGCACAGAACACTAAAGTCTTTTCTCGCTGGTTAATCAAATCCATAAAAACCCGAACCCGCTTGGCTTCACGTTCTTTGATAACGATAATGCGGTTAAAATCTTCCTCTTCGTAAATCTTGCCTTCTTCCACCTCGCCCTCAATCACTTGGTCATCTGAGGTGTAGAGGTAATCATCAAGCGTGGTTTGGATACGCTTGACTTTAAAAGGCGTTAGAAAGCCATCATTGATGCCTTCTTTAAGCGAGTAGATATAAACAGGCTCGCCAAAATAGCGGTAGGTGTCTACGTTATCAACCCGCCTGGGCGTAGCAGTCAGCCCAAGCTGAACGGCAGGGGCAAAGTATTCCAGAATGCCACGCCAATTGCTTTCGTCATTCGCACCGCCACGGTGACATTCATCAATGATGATGAAGTCAAAATAATCGGCAGGATATTCGCCAAAATAGGGCGTGTTGTCCTTGCCACTCATGAAGGTTTGGAAAATAGTGAAAAAAATACTGCCGTTAGTCGGCACACTGCCCTTTTTGCTGATTTCCTTGGGCGTAATCCTAACCAACGCATCTTCGGGAAATGCCGAAAAAGCATTGAAAGCCTGATTTGCCAGTATGTTTCGGTCGGCAAGAAACAGGATTCTTGGCCTTCGGCTGCCGTCCCTTCTCAAATTCCAACGGGTCTGGAACAACTTCCACGCAATCTGGAAAGC
>SBAV01000030.1 GCA_005239965.1 Methylobacter tundripaludum | reverse complement strand
TTGCCGCCTGGTTTGGCATGAATGATATTGCCTCGGCTAAAGCCTCGTTCAAAGAGCAATCAGTCATTTTTAAACGTAAACACAATTGGTTGATGTGCTGGCTCTATACCGGGACTTTCGGTTCTTTCATCGGTTATTCAGCGGGTTTTCCCATGCTGATTAAAATTTTGTTCCCTGATGTCAATCCAACGCAGTATGCCTTTTTGGGCCCATTGGTCGGGGCGTTGATAAGGCCGGTAGGCGGTTGGCTGGCTGATAAGCTGGGGGGAGCCCAGGTAACGTTGTGGAATTTTGTCATTATGATAGCCGCGGTATTTGGCGTGCTGCACTTCATGCCTTCCGAGGGTAACCTTGGCGATTTCTGGGGCTTTCTGGCCATGTTCATGCTGTTGTTTATCACGACAGGCATCGGAAATGGTTCAACGTTCCGCATGATTCCGGTTATTTTTATGACTGAGCATTTGTGTGCGGTCAAAGGGCAAGCGGCAGAAGTGCTGGCGCAAGCAAGAAAAAATGCAGCTAAAGAAGCGGCGGCGGTGCTGGGGTTCAGTTCAGCGATTGCGGCTTATGGCGCGTTCTTTATCCCCAAGAGTTACGGCACAGCGATCAGTATGACCGGTCGGCCGGACGCGGCATTGTATTGCTTTATCGCCTTTTATATCACTTGCATAGCGATTACCTGGTGGAATTATGGCCGTAAAGCGGCAGCTATGCCTTGTTGAGTTGTTAAAAATGTAGATTGGGGTAAACGTAAGGAACCCCAACAAAACCGTTTATTGTATCGTTGGAACTACGGGGGTATCAAAAAATGAAACTAGGCATCGTTATCTATTCTTCCGACCCAGAGACCGCATGGAACGCCTTTCGCCTCGGTGTATATTCACTCAAACAAGGCGATTCTGTTTCCGCTTTTCTGCTCGGGAAGGGTGTTGAGGCTGAATCGCTTGACACCAGCCAGTTCAAGGTAAGCGAACAGATGCATAGTTTCGTTGATGCGGGCGGGGTTATTCTGGCATGCGGCACATGCCTGACGATACGCCATGCCGAAAGTTCAAAGATGTGCCCCGTATCTACGATGAAGGACCTTTACGACATCATCCGTGATTCCGATAGGGTAGTCACGTTTTAGGGGGAGGTTTTCTTGGATGAATGACTTAGGCTGGATGAAATGAACCAAAAAGACCACTGGGAACAAGTATACTCGACGAAGCCGACTGAGAAAACCGGTTGGTATGAACCCCATTTGCAGACCTCTCTGAGCTGGATTAAGGAACTCGGTTTGATAGAGGACGCGCCCATCATTGATGTCGGCGGGGGCGCTTCCACGTTGGCCGATGACCTGTGGGATGCAGGTTATCGATCAATCACGGTTCTCGATATATCGAAGAAAGCCTTGTCTTCGATTAAGACACGACTAGGAAAAAAGGCAGAACTGGTTACATGGCTGGAGGGAGATATCACCGCCATTGATTTGCCGACGCATCGTTATGAATTGTGGCATGATCGGGCGGTGTTCCACTTTCTAACGGCGCCCGAGCAGCAACGAAAATACCGGGACAACCTTCTAAAAGCGTTAAGGCCGGGCGGACACCTGATTATCGGTACGTTTGCACCAGAAGCACCGCCCAAGTGTAGTGGTTTGCCGGTACAACGCTACACCCCGGATCAGCTAGAGCGTACGTTAGGCGAGGAATTCGAATTAAAGCGCAATCACAAAGAACTGCATGTTACACCAGGTGGTATAGAGCAAATGTATCTTTATTGCCATTTTCATAGGCAGTCTAACAAGGCACCAAAATCTTAAAACATAGGTAAATCATAATGAGCCATTTCCTGGATCGCTTGCTGTTTTTCAAGAAAAAAGTAGACACTTTCTCCGCTAATCACGGCGTTGTGACCAATGAAGATCGAAGCTGGGAGAACAGTTATCGCTCGCGTTGGCAGCACGACAAAATTGTGCGTTCCACGCATGGCGTGAACTGTACGGGTTCTTGCAGTTGGAAAATATATGTCAAAAACGGCCTGGTGACCTGGGAAACCCAGCAAACCGATTACCCGCGCACCCGCCCTGATTTACCGAATCACGAACCGCGCGGTTGTCCGCGAGGCGCAAGTTATTCCTGGTATTTGTACAGCGCCAATCGGCTTAAATATCCACTAATCCGTGGACGATTGGTCAGATTATGGCGTGAGGCTCGGCTGACCTTAGATCCCGTTGAGGCGTGGGCATCGATTATTGAAGACCCGATAAAAAGCACAGAATACAAATCCCAACGCGGGTTGGGCGGCATGGTTCGCGCGAACTGGGAAGAAGTGAACGAAATTATTGCTGCCGCCAATATCTATACCGCAAAAACCTTCGGTCCCGACCGCATTATCGGCTTTTCGCCTATCCCGGCGATGTCCATGGTCTCGTATGCTGCCGGTAGCCGTTACCTGTCATTGATAGGTGGTGTCAGCATGAGTTTCTATGACTGGTATTGCGACTTGCCGCCCGCCTCACCACAAACCTGGGGCGAGCAGACTGACGTACCGGAGTCGGCGGACTGGTATAACGCCGGATTTATCATGATGTGGGGCTCGAACGTCCCACAAACCCGCACGCCGGATGCGCACTTCATGACTGAAGCGCGTTATAAGGGAGCCAAGGTCGTGGTGGTCAGCCCTGATTATTCAGAAGCCAGCAAATTTGCCGACTTGTGGCTGCATCCCAAACAGGGTACCGATGCCGCTCTGGCGATGGCGATAGGCCATGTTATTTTGAAAGAATTTCATGTCGAACGGCAAAGCGCTTATTTTAATCCGTATGTGCGTGAAAATACCGATTTGCCCTTTTTGGTCATGCTGAAAAAACAGGGTGATTGTTATGTGCAAGACCGGTTCTTAAGGGCATCGGATTTCATGGGTCAGCTGGGTCAGGACAATAACCCGGACTGGAAAACGGTCGCTTACGATGAACTTAATGGTCACATTGTGCCGCCCTGCGGCTCGGTTGGTTTCCGCTGGGGCGAGAGCGGTCATTGGAATATCGAACAAAAAACCGTAGACGGTCAGGCGGTGCAATTACGCTTAAGTTTGATCGAGTCCAAAGATGAAATTGCCAGTGTTGGCTTTCCGTATTTTGGCGGTTCCGAACATCCGCATTTTACCCATTCCGCCCATGATGCGATCCAACGGCGCAATGTCCCTGTTAAGAAAATCACCCTGACGGATGGTACGGAAGTATTGGCTACCACGGTGTTTGATTTGCTGGTGGCCAATTACGGCATAGACCGTGGCTTGGGTGGCGGTAACGTTGCAAGTTCATATAATGACGATGTGCCTTATACACCGGCATGGCAAGAGAAAATCACCGGCGTTAAACGGCAGAACATTATTACTGTGGCGCGTGAATTTGCCATTAACGCCGAGAAAACCCAGGGTCGTTCCATGGTGATTTTAGGTGCGGGGCTTAACCACTGGTACCACATGGATATGAATTATCGCGGCATCATCAATATGTTGATGATGTGCGGTTGCATTGGCCAATCTGGCGGTGGTTGGGCGCATTATGTAGGGCAAGAAAAATTGCGCCCGCAAACGGGTTGGTTGCCGTTGGCATTTGCCCTGGATTGGAAACGTCCGCCACGGCAAATGAACAGCACGTCGTTTTTTTACAACCATACCAGCCAATGGCGTTACGAGAAACTGAACGTCAAGGAGATTCTGTCACCGCTTGCCGACCCGGCGGATTGGCAAGGCAGTTTGATTGATTTCAACGTCAGATCCGAACGCATGGGCTGGTTACCCTCTGCGCCGCAGTTGCAAACCAATCCGTTGCAAGTGGTTAAAGAGGCAGAAAAAGCCGGAAAAAACCCCGTGGATTATGTGGTTGAAGGCTTAAAAAGCGGCAGCTTAAAAATGTCCTGCGAAGACCCCGATAATCCAAAAAACTTTCCACGTAATCTATTTGTGTGGCGCTCGAATCTGTTGGGTTCATCCGGTAAGGGCCATGAGTATTTTCTTAAATATTTGCTCGGTACACAGCATGGTGTGCAAGGTAAAGACCTCGGTGACATCGGCGATCAATATGGTGATAAGCCATCTGAGGTCGTTTGGCATGAAACGGCGGCGGAAGGCAAACTGGATTTGCTGGTGACGCTGGATTTTCGGATGTCCACGACGTGCCTGTATTCGGACATCGTGCTACCGACTGCAACTTGGTATGAGAAAAATGACCTCAATACCTCGGACATGCACCCGTTCATCCATCCCTTGTCGAAAGCGGTTGATCCCGCCTGGGAATCGCGTTCCGATTGGGATATTTACAAAGGCATCGCCAAAAAGTTCTCTGAATTAACCGTCGGTCATTTAGGCATCGAAAAAGACATTGTTGCCGTGCCGACCTTGCACGATACCCCAGGCGAATTGGCGCAAGCACTGGACGTAAAAGATTGGAAAAAAGGCGAATGCGAACCTATCCCTGGTAAAACCATGCCGAACCTGGTCGTGGTGGAGCGAGATTATCCCAACACCTATAAAATGTTTACCGCGCTTGGGCCGTTGATGGGTAAAATCGGTAACGGCGGCAAAGGCATCGCCTGGAATACCGAAACCGAAGTCAAGCAACTGGGCGAACTGAATCGGCTGGTCACTGCCGAAGGTATCAGTAAAGGCTTGCCACGTATCGAGTCGGATATTGATGCCACTGAAATTATTCTGATGCTGGCACCGGAGACCAATGGGCATGTTGCCGTCAAAGCCTGGGAGGCCTTAAGTAAAATCACCGGGCATGACCATACGCATCTGGCTTTGCCGCGTGAAGACGACAAAATCCGTTTCTATGATATTCAGGCGCAACCGCGCAAGATTATTTCTTCACCAACCTGGAGCGGTCTTGAGTCAGAAAAAGTCTGTTATAACGCCTGTTATACCAATGTCCACGAGCGGATTCCTTGGCGCACATTGACCGGCCGCCAACAGTTTTATCAGGATCACAGCTGGATGCGGGCATTTGGTGAAACCTTGTGTGTCTACAAACCGCCCGTTGATACCCGATCCATCACGCCGATATTGGGTCAAAAACCCAACGGTAATGACGAGCTGGTATTGAATTTCATTACCCCGCACCAAAAATGGGGCATACACAGCACTTATACAGACAACTTGTTGATGCTGACTTTGTCGCGTGGCGGGCCGATCGTCTGGATGAGTGAAGTCGACGCGGCGAAAGTCGGCATTAAAGACAACGACTGGATAGAAGCCTTCAATGTCAACGGGGCTTTAACGGCGCGTGCCGTGGTCAGCCAGCGGGTGCCTGAAGGCATGTGCATGATGTACCACGCGCAGGAAAAAATCGTCAACACGCCGGGGGCTGAAACGACGGGAGGACGTGGCGGTATCCATAACTCGGTCACTCGTGCGACACTTAAGCCCACGCACATGATCGGCGGTTATGCCCAGCAAAGTTACGGCTTTAACTATTACGGCACGGTCGGTTCTAACCGCGATGAATTTATCATTGTTCGCAAGATGAATAAGGTCGATTGGCTGGATGATGAGCCTAGCTCGATTGCCAAACAACAGGAGAAAGCATAAATGAACATTCGAGCGCAGATTGGCATGGTATTGAACCTGGACAAGTGTATTGGCTGCCACACCTGTTCAATCACTTGCAAAAACGTTTGGACCTCACGTAAAGGGGTTGAATATGCCTGGTTTAACAATGTTGAAACCAAGCCGGGCATCGGTTTTCCCCAGCAATGGGAAAATCAGGACAAATGGAACGGTGGTTGGGTGCGTAAAATCAACGGCAAGATAGAGCCGCGTCAAGGCGGCAAGCACAAGATATTGCGTAATATATTCGGCAACCCGGATTTGCCTGAAATCGACGATTATTACGAACCGTTCGATTTTGATTATCAGCACTTACAAACGGCCAAAGAATCGAAAGCGCCGCCTACCGCCAGACCGTATTCCGTTATCACCGGCGAGCGTATGGAAAAAATCGAAGGCGGCCCCAACTGGGAAGAAATTCTGGGGACGGAGTTTGCATCACGCTCACGGGATACCAACTTCGACAACATCCAAAAAGACATGTACGGCGAATTTGAAAATACCTTCATGATGTATTTGCCGCGTTTGTGTGAGCATTGCCTTAACCCGACCTGTGTTGCGGCTTGTCCCAGCGGCTCTATTTATAAGCGCGAAGAAGACGGTATTGTTTTAATTGACCAAGATAAATGCCGGGGCTGGCGCATGTGCGTGTCTGCCTGTCCGTACAAAAAAATCTATTACAACTGGGAAACCGGAAAATCCGAAAAATGCACCTTCTGTTATCCACGTATTGAAGCCGGTGAACCTACCGTGTGTTCAGAAACTTGCGTTGGGCGTATCCGTTATTTAGGCGTGCTGCTGTATGACGCGGATCGCATTGAAGAAGCGGCCAGTTGCGAGAACGAACAGGATTTGTATCAAGCGCAATTGGATGTATTCCTTGATCCTTTCGATGCAGACGTGATAGCCGAAGCGCGGGCAGCCGGTATTCCAGAATCCTGGTTGACCGCCGCGCAGGAATCACCGGTGTACAAAATGGCGATAGACTGGAAAGTGGCGTTTCCGCTGCATCCAGAATTTCGCACTCTGCCGATGGTTTGGTATGTGCCGCCACTTTCGCCGATCCAATCGGCGGCGGAAAACGACCAAATCGGTATGGATGGCGATATTCCCGACGTGCGCTCCTTGCGTATTCCGGTGCAGTATCTGGCCAATCTGCTGACAGCGGGCAAAGAAGAGCCGGTCGTGTTGGGTTTGGAGCGGATGCTGGCGATGCGGTCGTATATGCGCAGCAAAACCGTGGATGGCGTGGTCAACACTGACGTATTGGAGCGCGTCGGTTTAACCCAGTTACAGGTTGAGGAAATGTACCGCTACATGGCGATTGCCAATTATGAAGACCGTTTTGTCATCCCGACCAGCCACCGCGAATATGCCAGTTCAACCTTTGATGCTTACGGCGAGCAAGGTGGCTGCGGATTTAGTTTTGGTAGCGGATGTTCTACGGGTAACAGTGAAACCAATCTGTTTGGCGGCAACAGCAAACCGCAACGTAGCGGCGGCATTCCGATCAAGATTCCTATTAGAGTAGAGTCTGCAAACTAAGGAATCATTATGCAAACATTAAAAGTTTTATCGTTATTACTGAGTTATCCCGAAGCCGAAACGCTAGCGGCATTAGACGAAATGGCAGCGGTCGTTGAGCAGGAAAATCTGTTACTGGACGATCATAAAAAATCGGTGCTGGCTTTGATTGATGCGTATCGCGGAACAGATTTGCTGGATGCGCAAGAGGCTTATGTGGCGTTATTCGACCGTGGGCGGTTTTTGTCGCTGCATATTTTCGAACATGTACACGGCGAATCTCGCGACCGTGGCCAGGCGATGGTCAATCTGTTGCAGATGTGCGAGTCGCACGGCTTTGAAATGTCCACGCATGAGTTGCCGGATTACATCCCGTTATTTCTGGAATTTCTTTCGCAACAAGAACAGGCCGAAGCCGTGCAGTTATTGCATGATGCAATGCCGGTATTAAGCTTGCTTGGTGCACGATTGGCTGAGCGCGGCAGTGAGTTTTGCGCAGTTTTTGACGCACTGTCAGGCTTTGCAGGCGAACCC
>SBAV01000136.1 GCA_005239965.1 Methylobacter tundripaludum | reverse complement strand
TTAGCCTCCAAATATTTGTTGACCAATAGATAATTGGGCAAATTGTCCAGGTGCAAGTTCAATATAACTTAGTAACTGATTTAAAATGAAAATGCTGTACATGCTTGGAAAACGGTATGTCAAATTATATGCAAATTTCGAATAGCGGGGTGCGGAATATCGGAGCACTTTTGATAAATCATCCAGTTACATGAAGTGGCAATTTCAACCCACGCAGGATGGTTATTATCGAATCATGAATCGTGCAACTGGCGACATGATTTCGATAGAACACTTACAACCTTGGGCAGAATATCTACCAAACAACAGCACCTGGTTTAGTAACTAGTGGATTATGCAAAGTGCCACTCCTAGTTACATTCGATTAATAAACCGGTGGCGTAGTAATGAAAGCCTGCACGTCCAAAATCAGAATGGATACGTGCAACGTGGATTATTAAATACATCCTGGTGGAGCATGCAATGGCAACTCAAACCAGTACCTTAAACTGGCAATTGTCCCAACAAGTCTCGATGTGCATTTGTTAATCAACTGTAAGGCCTAACAGTTTTGCACAATCGAGTGTGTTCATTGCATGAATTAATATTTGTGATGTATTGCATTACTGCGGATTAGCCAACTCAAAAAATCGCCCCTCCATGTTGTTATTTTTAAAATAACTGGTTATAGCCCATTTAATGTGGTACTGGTTAGTTTTGCGTAAATCGTTATCAATAAATACAGCGCCGGTTACGTTGGACAAGGCCATGTTGACGTTATACAGCACTGACTCAATAATGGTCGTTCGATACAGTCTTGTTTTAAAAAACGATGCACTCGTGCCGTTAAACTTAATAAGTGATGCATAGTCAAAAACAGCGGCATCAAAGTTTGAATCTTGAGCATTGGCAAGATCCAGCACGGCCATTTTAAAATTTCCGTTTGAAAAGCGACCCGACACAATGGCACGTGACAAGTCAGCAAATCCAAAATTTGAACCTGCTGCATTGACGTTTTTAAACTCAAAGCCACGCATGGTAGCACGGTAAAAGTTAGCCTTCATGGCCAATCCTTTAACGACCGCCCCTGTCAGGTCACAGCCTGTAAAGTTTGCTCCTGATATATCACCTTCAAAGTATGCATATCTTAAATCCTTGCGGCCAACAAAACTTTTGCCACGGAAATCACCTATAAACTGTTTATGGTCAACAACTGGCGCGGCTATTTGGCAATCGACGCATGGAACAGTGTCGTCCTCAGCGATAGCAAGAGTTGATAACGCCAATAAAAAAGCGATAAAAATTTTTTTCATAAAATCCTGCCCTTAAAAAATATCCGAACCATGAACTTGCTAAGTATGTATTTCTATATGGTTTTTGCGTAAGTCTTACGCTACTGAAACTACTTATCAGGAAAAATGTGACGCACTTCACATTTTAAACAAATTAATTATAGCTGTATCCGGTGTTTTATTTTTTCAGACTATATTTCGATGTGTATTAAAAATTATTTAACAGCTCAAAGCCTATACAGATTAAGTATGGAAATTACTAACAATTGTAGATTTTAGGATTTTTGATAAACAACCATAAATTTTTGAAGGCAAAATAATTTTCAAATAGATCAACAGAACTGGCCATCAAAATATTTTAAAAAAAATTTTATGAAAACAACACCCTTTACAAAACACTCAAGCAGGAATTTTTCCATGAAAAACAGTATATTGACTTCAGTGCTATTAGCTGTTGGGACACTATTTGCACCCTATGCTATGGCAGATTCAGAAGTCGTTGATTCACCCATTCTAGTAACGGATCCAGTTGATCAAGTGGAGCCCATACCTGTTGATCTACCCATCATAGATCCACCTATTTTAGTAGTTGACCCGCCAATCCTTACAATTGATCTACCAGAGCCAGTACCTGTTGATCCACCTATTTTCGTAGTGGATCCGCCAATCCTTACAATTGATCCGCCAGAACCAGTACCTGTTGATCCACTTGTTTTAATCACGGATCCACCTGTCACAGAACCACCCGTCGTAACGGAACCGCCTATCCTTACTATTGATCCGCCAGTGCCTGTTATACCAGGCCTGACAGTGCTTTATGATAAAGTTACGACACCTCCAGAACTCGTTCAGGCAGTCAGTACACTTAAATTGAAACCTGCTTGCCGCGGAGTGGTCGCTACTATTGTTGGTACATCAGGGAATGATAAGCTGACAGGAACTCCAGAGCGCGATGTTATTGTTGGCTTGGGCGGGAATGATACCATTTATGGTCTGGGAGGAAACGACGTTATTTGTGGCAATGGAGGTGATGATACGATCCTGGGTGGTTTAGGAAACGATATGATCGATGGAGGTATGGGTAACGACAATCTCCAAGGAGGCGTGGGTAATGACAACCTTACCGGTAATACCGGGAACGATAATTTGGCAGCAGGTGCTGGCAATGACAAAGCCTATGGTGGCGCGGGTGACGACTTGATTTTAGGCGAAGCCGGTAATGACAAATTGGTAGGTGATGCCGGTGATGACCAAATAAACGGTGGTTCTGGAAATGATTCAGTATCAGGCAGTGCAGGACAAGATCAAATCATCGGTGGCGCAGGTAAAGATACCCTGAATGGAAATGAGGACAATGATGCGATCAATGGAGGAACGGAAGACGACAAGATCACCGGCGGTAGTGGCAACGATGTTATGGCAGGAGGGGACGGCAACGATGGCCTTAATGGCGGAGGCGGTAAAGATTCTGTTTCTGGAGGTCTCGGTAATGACGCAATATTCGGAGGTTCGGGTAGCGATGATCTTTCAGGCGATCAAGGTAATAACAAAATTGATGGTGGCAAAGGTTCATCAGATAACTGCATCCCAAATCCAAATCCGAAACACTCCGATAAACATTCAGGTTGCGAAACGCATAGCTCTAAATACGAGGAAGAGTTAAGCGACGACTAATGTAAAAGTGTATTAGCATAATAAGTTGGGCTGACGTAAGGAGGCCCAACGTTATAATGCTTGAGCCTGTGTAGCCTGGGTTAAATGCAATAAACTGTAAAAAATTGTGTAGAATGGGTAGAGCAAAACGCGAAACCCATCGCAACAAACTACAGTGGCAATAAAACATGACCCAGTACCACCGCCCTCCCAGGCGATTTCTTAATTGCCTAGCAGTTGTCATATTATCGCAAACCTTGGTGAGCTGTCCTCAAAAGGTTAATGATGTCGATAACAAAAACAGGTATGTTGGTGTCACGGTCGATGTTCCCGTAGAAGATACACGAGCTTACCAACACGGGGTAGATTTTATCCCGTTGCCCGACGGAAATTATTACCTCGTCTGGGCCAGTTCCGGAAATCCGCCTACAGGGGCAAAACCGGATGGCAGTTGGCCACATGATATTTACTGTTCGAAGATCAATCCCGACAACCCCAAGATTATTCCCCAAATACTCATATCCAACCCCGAAGCACAAGAGCCCGTCAGTACGGCGATTTCTTCTGATGGCGCTATCATGGTAACTACAGAAGACGGCTGGAACACGGATAACGAAGTTGCCCAGCGACTCGGGCTGTATGACATTAATTTGAAGCCGGTATTACCCTACCCACAGATGGCTTATGATGGCGGACATTCTGGCCATGTGGCAGCCATAGACAACCATTTTGTCATTTTTTATTCTGATGATTGGGTAGATGGTGGCGGGGCTGATAATTTAGGAACCGGTGATGATGTTAAGGCGCTGATTTATAGCTCTTCAGGTAGATTAGAAGGGGAGAAGGATATTGCCGTAGGTGATACTACCCGAGATTGGTGGCCCCTTGTCGCAGGATCAAAAACTCGTGCCGCCTTGGTGTGGCAGCGTTATGTGGATAAACAAACCTATAGCCAATTAATGTTGTCCATACTCGATGTTAAACAGGAAACCCTCGTTCTCAACGCCTTTAAAATAGAAGACTCGGTCAAATACTACACATACAGTGTCGCTTACCTGCCATCCATTGAACGATTTTTGATACTCGGCGCTTACCAGAATGGCGGTGGCTTTGCCTATTTGTTTGATCCAGACGGGAAGATAATGGCGACCAACAAGGCATTGCCTGCCATTGTCCGTGAATCCAAAACCATTGCTTTGGCACAACCTGGAAGGGTGGAAGTCGTGCAACCCATTGCTCCAAAAGGCCTGATAGTGCTTGGCATTACGCCATCCAGCATCACCTTGCAATCCACTGTCACTGATGACTATCAATGGAAATATTCAGGTACTGATGGAATTTTCGTGAATCCAAACACTGTGTATATTGTTTCTACATCGCCTTCGGGGTTAGTGGAGAAAACATTTCATTTCCCTGACAATGACTGAGGGAACATCCGGTATGGGTGTAAATAAATTGATCGATAGCAAACATGCGCCATGAAAGCAGTGTATTATAAATAATAGGTTAGTTTTGATCCGGTCGGATCGTTTTTTACGTATGGAGAAAAGCAATGTCCCGTCAAATGTTATTGTTTTTATGTGTGTTTTCTTCAAGTTGTTTTGCAGCGCCGCGGATGAATCATCACGGCGAGTATA
>SBAV01000114.1 GCA_005239965.1 Methylobacter tundripaludum | reverse complement strand
GTACTCAACGGCAAGACTGCTGTCAATGCAGAAAAACCGTTCGGTATCAAGCTGACTGAAGCCGTATCGCGGCAATCGCCGCAGTTGGGCAAATGGTTTGCCAAAGCAGGGGCAGCCCTAGAAAAACTGGATGACAATTACCAGCAAAGGATCAAGAAGCACCTTGATCCTTTGCTGGCGGGCAACAGGCGTGAACAGTATTTCAAGGAGCTGTCTGCTGGCAGGAAATCTGCCCTGTCTCCCCGGGAAAAATCGATTAACCGCCAGATTGCCTTGGGTGTAGGCTTGTTTGGATTGCTCGGCTTGACCTCTGTGGCGACTTTGCCGTTAGTCGTCCCTGCCGTGATTGCTATTGGTTTATACCTGACCTTGCCTCTCTATAAGGCAGCCTATGAGATTGCCGTAGTGGAACGTCGTTTGAGTATGCTGCATTTTATGGCCCTCTATTTCACTGTCCTGTGGGTGGGTGGCTACTACGTGTTGGGGATGCTTGCGGCCGTTGTGAGCAGCCTTTCTCAGAAAGTCTTGATGATCTGCGAAAATGTTTCCCGTTACGAACTGGTCAACGTATTCCACCAGCAACCGCGCATGGTTTGGGTCTTGATGGAAGGCACAGAGATGGAAATTCCGTTTGAACAATTGAAGGCCGGCGATACGCTGGTGCTGGATGTCGGCCAGACTAGCGCGGTTGACGGGGTGGTGCTGGCTGGTTTTGCGTCTATCGACCAACGTGTGCTGACGGGTGAATCCTTGCCGGTGGACAAAGGGGCAGGGGATACCGTACTGGCTTTTACTGTTGTGCTGAGCGGGCGGATCTTTGTGCGGGTGGACAAAACGGGGGCAGAAACCAGTGCCGCCCAGATTGGTGAAATTCTTAACCGCAGTACCGAATACCAGTTGTCAATGGAAGCACGGGCAATCAAAATTGCTGACCGCACCCTGATCCCCATGCTGGCAACCAGTGTTGCAAGCGTGCCATTTGTAGGGCCTGCCGGGGCAATTGCCGTGCTGGGTTCTAACTTTACCCTCAATATGGTGTGGCTGCGTGTGCTAACCCTGCTAAATTTCCTCAACGTCGCCTCCAAGCACAAGATTTTGGTTAAGGACGGCGAAGCACTGGAACGCTTGAAGAATATCGATACTGTAGTATTCGACAAAACCGGCACACTGACTGTTGACCAGCCGCATGTGGTGAATGTTCATGCCTGTGTTGGGTATGGCAGTGAAGACGTGTTGATATTGGCTGCTGCTGCAGAACATCGTCAGGTACATCCGGTTGCTAAAGCCATCCTCGCTGCTGCGGATGAACGCCAGTTGGTGTTGCCCAGCGTGGATGAAGCCCAGTATGAGATCGGCTCCGGCATCAAGGTCAAGCTGCAAGAGCAGTGGGTTTATGTGGGCAGCCGCCGCTTCATGGCTGTGGAAAACATTGCTATCCCTGCCGATGTGCAGGCACTGGAAACCCGTTGCAGCTTACAGGGGCATTCCCTGGTGTATGTCGCCGTCGACGGGGCATTGGCGGGCCTTGTCCAATTGAAAACCACCACCCGGCCCGAAGCAGCAGAAACTGTGCGGAGCCTACACGAGCGCGGCCTCAAGCTGTACATCATTTCCGGTGACAGCGAACAGCCCACCAAGGCGCTGGCACAGGAACTGGGAATCGATGGTTACTTTGCCAGTACTTTGCCGGAACGCAAGGCTGATCTGATTAAACAGTTGCAGGCGGAAGGGCGAAAGGTTTGTTTCGTGGGGGATGGCATCAACGATGCGATTGCCTTACACCAGGCGGATGTGTCCATTTCCCTGAGTGGGGCAACTACGGCTGCCACCGATACGGCACAAGTGGTGCTGATGGATGCGAACCTCAAGCAGTTTATCACCCTGATGGATTTGGCTTATGCCCTGGATAACAATGTGGACCGCAACTTCAAGGCGGCTTTGGCCATGAGTTTTTTGAGCATTGGCGGTGTGCTGTTCTTCCATGCGGGCTTCCTGCTGGTGGAAGTGCTGGCGGCGCTCAGTATGATAGTAGGGGTTGGCATCGCTAGCCAGCCTTTGATAGGCAAGGATGACAAAATCCCCGATCAGGAAATACTGCTGCACAAATTGCTGCCATCAGCGGACAAAGCGTAAACAAAAAACAAGGGTTTGCTGGCTGAACCACTTGCCGAGCAGGGAGGCAGCTGTATTCTTATTCAGATCCGCCAGTCCTTTTAAGGTTCGATATAACCAAGCTGCACTAACGTGCGCAACACCTGCCCAGTACATTCTGCCGGTGACTGGTTGCTGGTGTCCAGCCGAAGCTCTGGATTTTCCGGGATTTCATACGGGTCATCAATACCGGTAAAGCCCTTGAGCAGGCCGGCCCTGGCCTTGGCGTAAAGACCCTTCCGGTCACGCTTTTCACATTCTGCCAGCGGGGTGGAAACATGCACTTCAATGAAGCCGCCTTTGCTGCTGATCATTTCCCGTACCTCTCGCCGGACACTGGAATAAGGCGCTATCGGTGCACAAATGGCAATTCCGCCATTTTTAACAATTTCACTGGCAACAAACCCGATTCGGCGGATATTGATGTCTCGGTGTTCCTTGGAAAAGTTCAGTTCACTGGACAAATGCTTGCGTACCACATCCCCATCCAGCAGCGTGATAGTCCGGCCACCCATTTCCATCAGTTTGACCAGTAACGCATTGGCCATCGTGGACTTGCCTGACCCCGAAAGGCCTGTAAAGAAAACCGCAAAGCCTTGTTGGTTCCGGGAAGGATAGGCGCTTCGGATTTCTGCCAGTACTTCCGGAAAGGAAAAGTCGTCAGGGACGGGTAAATCTGCATGCAGGTGACGGCTCAATTCAGCATCAGAAAGTGCCAGCAGGTATGTTTGTGGCGCCGGTGCAGGGAGGATGCAGACGCCAAGTTTTTCCTGGTATTTTTGTAGCACGTCGGCCGGTTCAGGGCTGGCAATGAAATGGGTGCAGCCGCAGTTGCGTGAGATCAGGGCGTTCAACAGGGTTTCTCGCGTTCCTGCCTTGCGTGTGGCATGGTTCAACAGGTTAAGTTGGGCGGCTTGTTCAGGGGACTGCTGAAGGCTGTGCTCATGGCAGCGGATACGGGCAAAATAGCTTTTATCTTCTGGCTGGGCGCGGCCAACCATGCACTGTACCAACAGTCCGGCATTGTGTTTTTGTGCATACTGGCAAGCGGCTTCCCATTGCGCCCGATGGATGGCTTGTTGGGGTTGCAAGGCGATAACCGGCACCCCGGCGTTTATGCGAAAATGGCGGCGCAGTTGTGCCGGCGTTTGGCGGTATTGCAGATAGTCGTGATGCGTAGGCAATCCCATAGCCTGCAATTGCCCCCCCAAATACACGTCCCCCGAACGGAACAAATCCCCAACATCAGGATGGTCCATGTTTTCTGTGCCGTAAACAAGATGCGCTTCTTGTGTTTTGTCGGGCAGCCAGCGTTCTTCCAGCAGAAAGGTGGCGAGCAGGACACCTTCCTCATCACGCAAAGCGATAGTTTCGCCAAGATTGAGGCTATCGGCAAAGGTTTTTGAAACATCCAGTGCGATTGGAACAGGCCAGAATTGCCCATTTGTCAGATGCATGTTTTCAACAACGCTGTGGTAATCCGCTTCACCCATGAAATTTGCCAAAGGAGCAAATGCACCGGTCAGCAGCATCTCCAAATCGCAAATTTGCCGGGCGGTCATGGCCCATGATTTCATCGCTTGAGTTTGCACTTTAAAAGCGTTAATGCCTGTGTCGGCTTGAAAATCCACAACCAATTCGTCAGTAATCTTGCAGTTTCTCATAGACAGTAAGTGTTGAAAAAATAAGGAGCCCGCTGGTCATGGAAAGTTACGTAAACTTTACATGCAGGTCATCAAAGATGTAATATTGTCAAATGTTGACACAAAGCTATCGGGTTTTGAATTGTACTTAACATCTGATGTTACGCAGTCCGTAATTTTTGTAATTCAGCATAGGCTATCTGGTTTGCTTTTATGAACAGCTTTGTTCGTAGCGCAAAATGGTTGGCCTTG
>SBAV01000303.1 GCA_005239965.1 Methylobacter tundripaludum | reverse complement strand
TGACATTAATTCTGTCATTTTTAAAATACCCGTGACATAAATAATGTCAAACCCCTTATAAATCAAGGGGGCGTTGGACACTAATTGTGTCAACTTACAGCAGGTGACAGGTGGCTATGTCCCCAAAATAATACATCGTATTTGGGTCATAGTCATACTTGAGGTTTATTCGCGTGCAGTTTTGGGTTATTACTTAAGCGTTGGTCGGGAAGTTTCAAAAGATGATGTGATGCGCACCATCAAGATGGCGCTAACAAAATGGCATCGTCGCAACCTATCGTTCAGCGACCTGGCGTTTAGTGGCGAGGCTGGCTTGCCATCAGGCATTTCAGATAAATTCCTGGGTGTTTGCTGGGACGAAACAAGTGTCGACGGGGCGCTTGCCGAGTGTTGCAAAACCATTGAGGCGATTTTAAAGGATGTCGTGGGGTCCAAGCTAATAACGCCTTACGGTGGCTTTTCAAGCCGGCGCAGCAAAGATGACCGCCCCTTCATAGAAAGTTTTTTCCGCACCCTTGGGTCAAATGGGTTTCAACGGTTATCGAACACAACTGGGGCAAACCCAGGCGAAAAACAAAGGCGGGAGCCGGAAAAAGTGGCGGTGACCAGCCAGTTTCAACTTGAATACTTGGAAGAACTGCTTGATGTGCTCATCGCCAATTATAATACGGTCCCCCATGCCGGACTGGGCTACCGGTCCCCGCTCCAATACCTACAGTTCATCTGTGCAAGGCCTGGCGAAGTGCTTCGCTATGCCGATCCCAACTCCGTGCAGGGCATTTTAAATTACCGGAAAAAATGCTGGGTGTTAGGCGGGCTTAAGGACGGCCGAAAACCGTATGTCAATTTTGAGGGGGCCCGTTACACCAACGAAATCTTGGGGCAGCGGTTTGATTTGGTTGGGCATTACATCTGGGTAGTCAATCACTTGGAGGATGATGCCCGCGTGGCTCAGGCATCAACCCTTGATGGCATGCCGCTTGGTGTCCTTCGGGCCAGCCCACCCTGGCATAAACTGCCCCATAGTCTCAGGATCCGTAGCGCAATTAATGCCGCTGTCCGTAGGCGGATGTTTACCCTTTCAAATACGGTTGATGCCATTGGGGCATTTCTTGAATTCTATGAAGCCCAGGCGGATAAAAAGTTGCCGGTCCACCCCGCTTATCTTGAGCTTAGGCGCATATTGGAACAGCAAGCCCAATTGAATATGGGTGGATCAGTGCTTGAGATGGCATTAAAGGATGCCAGTTCGGCGCTGCCAGATGGTTCGGCGCCACAAACAAATGCAGGGCCAACAGCACAGCCGGACAAAAAACTCCCGGCCCCGCGCATGGCGGCTTCTGATTAAGGAAGGGATGTGCCCAATAATTTAGATCCCCGCCACCCTATTTTAAGCCAGGAGTATGCCATCTACACCCCGCCGATGGACAGGATGATTAACACCATTGGGGATTGGATTGACCAACGGGTGAGTGGTGGGCATATTTATGGGCCGTCCCGGTTTGGAAAATCAAGGGCCATCAAATGGCATCTTAAAAAGGTCCTGGAAGACAGGTTCAAGGCAACACTGCCTTTAGTGGTTTGGATTCGGCGTGGCGATAGCCTGGTAAGTGAGGTTGAATTTTGGAATACCTTGTTGATGGCGGCCAAGTATGAGTTTTATAACCCTGAGAAGCCCAAGGCGAAAGCAGCGGCAAGGTTTTTATTTGAACAGCAGTTTGTTACCTTGGCGCGTTTATCCCGGGGGAACTATGTTGTCCTGTTAATTGACGAGGCCCACGACATGACGCTCAAAGAGTGGAAATGGCTGCTTGGGCTGCAAAACGCACTGGATGACCAAGGCATCCGATTCAGTGTGATATCGATTGGTTCGTATGAACTCCAATACCAGCCAGATTATCTGGCCAGGACGGGCAACGCCCATATTGCCGCAAGGTTCTATGCGTATGACACGAAGTTTCACGGGATTGCATCGGGCGATGAACTGGGTTACGTATTAAGCGGCTATGATGTCAATTCGGAATGGCCGAAAATGAGCGGCATTTCTTACACGCAATATTTTGCGCAAGGGCCATTTGCGCAGGGCATGCGCTTGCTTAATTGCAAGGATAATATTTGGGTTGCCTTTGAACAATTGTTGCCGCCAGGGTTGCGGTCTAAAAAAGGCTTTATGCTTGAAATTCCGATGCTGCACCTTGCCAATTCGGTTGAGCAAGCCCTTCGCCGGCTGGGTTCTGGCGAAGAATGGGAAACGGTAACCGCTTATGGGAGTTGGTTGCAGATGGTGGCAAAAACAGGGTTTACGGACCATATGCGCAAAATTGCTTGATTGTTGGGGGGATGAAATATACCAGGCCAGTTAGTACAGCGGAAATATAAACGCAACGTCCTGCCGAAAATTAATTGGGGAAGGGGTCGGCTTGGCAAATATTTATCATTTACGGGGTTTGCTGCTAAATTTTGCCGTCTTAACGATTTATCTCCCTGGCAATTTAGGGCGTTTTGGCATGAAGCCGTAGACTGTTTTTATGGCAGTGAAATGCAGCTAAAAGCCAAGCACATTGCCCGTATTCTGGATGAGCCGTTGCCGGTCGTAAGGACTGTTTTTTGGGGGAAAGGCCTTGGCAGTGGCTGCCTTTCTATCGACCCAAGGGATGAGAAGCAGGGTGCCGCCTATTGCCTGGCGTGCTTGGCGGAAGGTTATCACGGTTATTTTCACGAATGTGGCTGGTTAAAAAAATGCCCGATCCATCGAACCGATATGGTAAAGGAAGCGTCCTACCATCAGGGCGGCAACCCCTTTGATCAAAGCGTATGTCGGCTTTCAGCATTGTTGGACTGCCATTGTCCTGGCTGGGTGCTGGCCGAGGGTAATTTGCTGGAAAAAGGCGCCATCAGGCACCACCCCGCTTTGCTGAAGCTACTGGGATGGCATCGTGCGGTCCAGTTTTCTGTAGGCCGGTGGGCCGCTGCCTGTATTGGGGTTGTTGGTTTCAATAAGCTGGTTTTGTTGAAAGGGCCGTATTACCGTTTTTGGCATTATGACTTGTTATTGGGGCGGCTTGGTTGGATTACGCCGATTCCCAAGGAAGTAACCGGCCTTTTGGTTTGCGGGCCTTTTTACAGGGTGCCTGATGTTCAGTTTTTTAGCAAAAAGTTGGCCGATGAATTGTGCTATTTACTGACCAAGTACCGCCTGGATGATGTGTTGGATTTCTATAAGACGGCAACTTTTGTCAAAGGGGAATTCCTTCCCCATCAGGCCATTACACAGGCCGCAATCAGCGCCCTCAATGTACAGCATGCCTCAAAGACATGCCCATGCCAGTGGCGGCAGCGCAGTGTTGATGGCTGGGAGCGTGTAGAAGGGGGTGTTCCCTGTAGTTGCTGTGCTTACCCGTGTCCGTATGTTGTTGCCCAAAACGAATTGAATCATGCGTGGCTTGATTTATGGCCTAAGGCGTTATTTCAGCGCCCCTGTTATTGGGATTATTACCGGTTAAGGGCGGAGGCCGCTTTTAAGGCGGGTATTGTTTCAGTCATCGGTTACGCGCCGGTGGCGTTGGGGGATGGCGTATTGATAAGCCGCACGCCCATTTTAAAATTCGATTGGTCCGGACAAATGACCCGCTTAATTGAGGTCATTTTATCAAAAGTCGTTTTGGGGCACATTGATGAACTGAACTATTGGCTACGGGCAATCGCATTGGGCGGTGCGCCTTGGCATCGGGATTATTTCCCGCCTAACCTTTACTTGATCCGTGTGGAGGATTCAGGGTTACAGGTAGTGAGTTGGTCGGCGCGGGAAAGGCCGCCACCTTAGGCCCGTGGGGTCTTGTTTTGCGGGTCTACACTTTTATGCAAAAAACGTGTAAGTTGACACAATTAGTGTCCAACGCCCCCTTGATTTATAAGGGGTTTGACATTATTTATGTCACGGGTATTTTAAAAATGACAGAATTAATGTCA
>SBAV01000294.1 GCA_005239965.1 Methylobacter tundripaludum | reverse complement strand
GAGCTAAGCTTTGCAGTTAGCCACTAATTAAAAGTGTGCTGATTTCGGTTCGCCCTCCGAAATCAGCACGCCAATGCCCTGCCACATCTTAGTAATAGGCTTACAATTCAACCTCAATCAGCGTGTTCGTTCGAACAAATGATAAGCGACCTCCCCGGCAGTCTTGTGCTTTAACTGTTGCCAGTTTTCCGGAAGGCCTTCAAGTTTGAGTGTGCGTTCGGTTTCCACATAAATCTTGGCACGAGGGTTTAGCCACGGTTTTTCTTCCAGCAACTGACAGGTTTCAACAGCCATATTCTTGGCAAATGGCGGATCAATAAACACCACGTCGAAAGCTTCTGTATCACCTGCCAGAAATCGTTGCGCGTCCATTTGCACAATTTTGACCTGATGCGCCGACAAGGCAACAACATTTTGCTTTAACGCCTGACAGACCTGCGGATTGCTTTCCACCTGTACAACAGACTTTGCGCCTCTTGAAGCCGCTTCAAAACCCAATGCGCCACTGCCTGCATATAAATCCAGACAGGTACGGCCAAGAATATCGTATTGTAGCCAATTGAACAGTGTTTCCCGAACGCGCCCTGGCGTTGGCCTTAATCCGGGGGCATCAGTAAAAGTGATATTCCGGCTACACCACTGCCCGCCGATAATGCGAAGCTTATTTTGCACTGTCTGTTTTTGCTTGGCCTACGGTTACTGTTTGCAACAATTGTGGATTTACGCGGCGTTTAAAGGCATCCACAATTTCTGCAATTGTGACTTTTTCAACGTTTTGCTGGAAAGTATCCAGATAATCCAGTGGCAAATCATAAAAACCAATCATGGCCACATAATTAGCCAACTCTTTATTGGTATCAAAACGCATGGCGAAACCACCAACTATGTTTTGCTTGGCAGAGGTCAGTTCTTCGGGCGTTGGCCCTTTGCTTATAAAGTCATTCAGGGTTTGGTTGAGGACTTCCAATGCTTGTTGCGTTTGGTCATTGCGTGTTTGCAAGCCTATGGTAAAAGGCCCTTGTTTTAGCAAGGGCGCAAAAGAACTGGAAGCGCTATAGGCCAAGCCACGCTTTTCTCTGACTTCATTAAACAACTTTGAGACCAGTCCACTGCCGCCCAAGACGTGATTGCCGACATAGAGAGGAAAATAGTCTGGATCTTTGCGGTAACTGCCCGGTAAGCCAACCAAAACATGGGTTTGTGAAGAAGGGAACTCAATGTGTTGTTGCGTGGCTTTGGCTGGCATGGTGACATCGGGCAATGCTTCCGGTTTTTGGCCTGCCGGTAGGCCTGCCAATAATTTTTCGGCGATTTGTTCCGCTTGTTGTTTGGGCACATCACCGACAATAACAACCATGGCATTCGTAGCCACATAGTACTTTTTATAAAAATTTTTCAAGTCGCCAGGCGTCAGCGCAGCGACGGTTTTCATAATACCCGCAGTAGGATGGGCATAAGGATGGCCTCCGTACAAGGCATTGGAAAAAGCGATACCCGCCAAATCACCTGGCGATTCCTCGGTTTGTTTAAGCATCGCCAGGGTGCGTTTTTGTTCTCGGCTAAAATCGGCCTTATTAAATGACGGTTTACTCAGGATAACCTGCATGGTTTCCAGCGCCTTGCTAAACAAGGCAGTATCCGTCAAAGTGCGCAAGGACAGGGTTACAAGATCGGTACTGGCTCCAGCGCCAAATTGTGCGCCCACACTTTCAAAACGCTTGGCAATGTCATCGGCATCCCAACTGCCAGCGCCGGCGTCCAATAAATCAGCCGTCAGTGACGCCACGCCAAACTGTTTGCCATCACGGGCACTGCCTGCATCAAGAACAACCTGGATATCCACCATCGGCAGGCCTTCTGTTTGCACGTAGTAGACGCGGCTGCCTTGTGGCGTTTGCCAGTGTTCGATTTTGGCAGCCGCCCACAGGGTATTACAAAACAGCAATAAAATAAAACTCAATAGTCGGATTGGCATTACTTGGCTCCCTTTTTTTCAGTTTTTCCAGCGCCATTATTGATGGCCTGTGGTTCCAGATAAGCCACAGTTAAATGATCTTCAATGAGGTATTTACGGGCCACATCCCGCACTTGTTCAGCAGTTACCTGATTGACTTTTTCCACATACTCATCAGCTTTTTGCCAACCCAGACCAACAGTTTCCAGCATACCCAACTGCATGGCCTGATAAAAATTTGAATCTTTTTCGTAAATATTGCTGGCTAGAACTTGTGCTTTAATCCGTTGCAATTCTTCATTGCTAACCAGATCTTTTTGCAGTTTGGTAATCTCTGCTTTTAAGGCAGTTTCCAGGTTCTGTGCCGTTTTGCCTTCGTTAGGTGTGGCCTCCAGCGCAAATAAACTGGCCAGGCGATCAGTCATGCTGTAACTGGCTCCTGCGGAAACGGCGATTTGCTTGCCGCGCACCAGGCCTGAAGTCAACCTGGCGCTGCTTCCGCCATCAAGGACACCGGCAAGAACTTCCAGCGCATACGATTCCCATTCCTGCTCTACGGTTTTTAGTGTTGGTACTTTGTACCCCATGAGGACATAAGGCAATTTGGCAGGTAATTTCACCGTCATTTTGCGAATGCCTCGCTGTTCCACTTCGGTTTGGGGTTTTAAAGTTTCAATTTCGCTAGTTTTAAGATTTGCAAAGTATTTTTCGGCCAAATCGAAAACATCCTGTGGCTTAACATCGCCTACCACCACCAATGTAGCGTTATTGGGCGCGTACCAACGTTGGTACCACGCCTGTAAGTCTTTTACCGTATATGCGGCAATATCCGCAGGCCATCCGATCACCGGATTTTTATAGGGGCTGTTGCTATACACCATCGCCATAAAATGCTCTTGCATTTTGGCCTGTGGATTATCATCGGTACGCATGCGGCGTTCTTCAGTTACTACTTGCAGTTCTTTTTTCAGTTCTTCCGGCAGTAAATGCAGATTTCGCATTCTATCGGCTTCCAGCTCAAGGCTGACTGACAGCTTGGAGGCAGCCATGGTTTGAAAATATGCCGTATAATCTTGTCCGGTAAAGGCATTTTCATCACCGCCATTTGCGGCAATAATCTTCGAAAACTCACCCGCTGGGTGTCTGTCGGTACCTTTGAACATCATGTGTTCCAGCATGTGTGAAGCACCGGTAATACCGCCCGGTTCATAGCTGGAGCCGACCTTGTACCACACTTGTGACACCACGACTGGCGACCTGTGGTCTTCTTTAACCAAAACCTTCAAACCATTTCTCAAGGTATGCTCGGATACCTTGGTGGCTGCTGAGCTTGCCAATACCGGCACACACAATAACGCGAGTCCTATTAATTGTTTGTTCATAACTCTCTCTTCAGATAAAAGCTAGCCGCTCGGACTATTTCATTAATTAATGGTTCACTGTATTCTATTGGATAATTAAAAAGTTGGAAGTTATAAATCAATGATAAAACCATCCTCCCACAGACCGCCCACTTGGCAATGTTACCTTAATCTGTGCAAATCTAACGTTGTTATCGAAATGATTTTTACCTCGACGGTTGGCATGTTATTGGCCGTGCCCATGTTTCCGCCCTGGCCGGCGCTTATTTACGGCAATTTGGGCATTGCCTTGGCGGCCGCTTCCGCCGCGGCAATTAATCACTATGTTGACCGGGATATTGATAAAAAATTAAATCCGCACCGCCCCATTCCTAGGGGTTATCTGACACCCACGCAAGTCATGGTTTTTGCAGGAATTGTTGGCGTTTTGTCCATGATTATACTGGTCGCACTGGTCAATACCTTAACCGCTGTCCTTACCCTGTTGTCTTTGTTTGGTTATGCTATCGTCTATACGCGCTATTTGAAACGCCTGACTTCGCAAAATATTGTCATTGGTGGTGCCTTTGGTGCAACACCGCCGTTGCTGGGCTGGTGTGCGGTAACCGGTAGCATACACCCGCATGCCATACTGTTAATGTTAATTATTTTTGTGTGGACGCCGCCGCACTTTTGGCCACTGGCCATAGCCAGGCTGGAAAAATACCAGCAAATCTACGCCGACCATAAAATCCCCATGCTGCCAGTTACACACGGCGCAGCCCATACGCGCTTACATATTTTTTTGTATAGCATATTATTACTGGTTATCACGGTGTTGCCGTACATTACCCACATGAGTGGCCTGATTTATCTGGCGGTAGCCGTGCCGTTGGGTGTAGGGTTTATTTATTACGCTATTTTGATGATGCGTCGCCAAGACCAAAAAACCGCCATGACTACCTTCTGGTATTCCATTGTTTATATTACTGTGCTGTTTGCGGCGCTGTTAATAGATCATTACTTTCGAATTACTTTATGACATTCTCACACCATGAACAAACCAGCCAGCCAGAACACCCGTTTGCAGAATTCATCCGCATACTGGGTAAAGGCAAAAAAGGCTCAAGACCTTTAACACAGGATGAAGCCTACCGCGCCATGGGTCTCATTATGGCTGATGAAGTATTGCCCGTTCAACTGGGCGCATTCTTGATGTTAATGCGCGTCAAGGAAGAAACGCCGGAAGAATTGGCCGGTTTTGTTCTGGCAGCAAGAGAAGCTTGCCGTATCGACCTGCTGCGCAACGCGCCCGTTGATCTGGATTGGTCATCCTATGCAGGCAAACGCCGGCATTTGCCCTGGTTTTTGCTGTCGGCGTTATTGCTTGCAGAAAACGGCATCACTGTGTTTATGCACGGCGCTAAAGGGCCGTCAGCAACTCGCCTGTACACAGAAAATATGCTCGGTTATTTAGGGCTGAGTTGCGCGCAATCAGTTGATGAAGCCAGGCAGCAGCTCGCACAACAACGCTTTAGCTATCTCTCCCTGGAACATTTTTGCCCTAAACTGCATGAGATTATTGAACTGCGCCCTGTTCTGGGCTTGCGATCGCCCGTACACACACTGGTACGGCTATTGAATCCGTTTAACGCACCTTACAGCATTCAGGGTATCTTTCATCCTGGCTATCGTCCTGTCCACCAACAAGCCACCCTGTTATTACAGCAGCCCCATGCTGCCGTGTTAAAAGGTGATGGCGGGGAAACCGAACGTAATCCTGATATGGAATGCCTGGTGCAAAGCGTCCACCACGGCGAATTATTGGATGAAACGTGGCCAGCTTTGTTTGCACATCGTCATGTGAAACCTGAACACCTTGATCCGCAGCAACTGGCGTTAGTTTGGCAAGGTGTGGTTGAAGATGAATATGCTCAGGCTTCGGTTATTGGTACAACGGCTGTTGCTTTAAAATTGCTAGGCAAGGCAAATACACAGCAGGAAGCGCAGGCTTTGGCAACAGACTATTGGGTCAATCGGCAAACAAAACATGAATGAACGGATGCTAATTAACAAATCGTAGCTTTAAACGCTGCGCGGACTGCTCAACCCGCTATGCTACTGCCAGTTTATGCACTAACGACTTCTAATCCCGAATATACCACTCTTTTTTCGTAGGTTTGGCAGGGTCTTCATACATGCCGGTTAATTTGCGCTTGAATTCATCGGCAACAACGCGGGTATCTTGTAAAGTTCTAACTACTCGTGGGGTAATCAACACAACTAGTTCCGTTCTTTTTTTTGCTATACCTGTATTACCGAATAATGGTCCTATCAACGGTAATTCATGTAAAAATGGAATTCCAGCTTTACTGTTTGAATTGATTTCCCTAATCAATCCGCCCAAAACTAAGGTTTCGCCACTTTGTACAGCAACTGAACTGTTGATTTCCCTGGTTAAAATGGTTGGGTTATTTCCACCTGTCACTTTTTTGGGGTCAACATCTTCAACGCTTTGCTCAATGTCTAAGATGACCATGCCACTGGCGTTAACACGTGGCTTGACTTTCAATTTCACACCAGTCTTACGCTGCTGCTGTTGAGTATTGTTTACAAGGGTGGCATTATTGGTATCTGTCGCAACGCCCGCTGCCCCTGTAAGAGTGCCTGTTGTTAGCGAGATTTCATCGCCAACCCCTATCGAAGCTTCTTGGTTATTTAACACCATTAATGACGGTGATGAAATCACGTTTACATTACCTTTGTCTGCTTCAGCCTCCAGTACCATCTTGATATCTCCAGAGTTGCTTAAAAAGGTATATCCCAATCCTCCTGTGGCAGCGCCCAGCGCTGCACCCCCAGCAAGATCCATCAAGTCCACACCCGCAGGTGTTGAGCGACTACCTCTTTCTGAAGCGCCAGGGACATTGTTCTGCAGAAACCACTGAATGCCATACGATAAATTATCAGTTAAGGTGACATCCGCAATCGTTGCATCAATCAACACTTGCAGCGGCATAATATCCAATTGTTTGATAATCGGTAAAATAACTGTATATTCACGAGGCGTAGATACTACCACAACGGAGTTATTAGCTTCATCGGCGACTATCTTGACATCATCTACACCCGCAACTTTTGCGCTACCTGTTGACCCAGATGAACCGCTCTTTTTAGAACTTTTTTTCGATATCGATGATGATGAGGAAGATGAAGACGAATCCAATGAGGAGGATATGTCTGAGCTTGAATCGCTTTTGTTGGTCATGTCACCTGATGCTTGACCAGGAGCTACTTTACCCGCTTTCTCTCTTTTACCCGAACCGCCGCCACTGCCAAAAATCTGGTTTAACTGGTCGGCCAAATCAACAGCATCGACATGCTGGACTTTATAAACATTAACACCGCCGCCACTGGCAGTATTGGCCTTGTCTAAACGGAACACCCAGTTTTCGATGTCTCTTAAATAACTGGCCTGATGGGTAATGGCCAGCACGGCATTCATGCGCTCGATGGGAATAAAACGGAAAAATTCGTTGTCATCAGCTTTACCGCCTTTTTTGCCAAAAATGACATTCAATTCCTCAATTACTTTTTCCGGATCAACGTGCGCCAGGGAGAACAAGGCAAAAGAACGTCCCCTTAGCACATCGGTATCAAAAGTACTGACCATGTCCATAATACGCCCCAACTCATCGGGCGTGCCTGACAACACCATTGAGTTACGGGTTGCATCCACATTCAAAATGGTTTTATCGCGCACCAAGGGTTTGATAATATCGACAATGTTTTGTACGGCAACATTCCGGATGGTAATAACGCGGGTTTGATAGCCTGCTTTGGCACCGGCTCCCGTCGATATATCCGATGTGTACAACGCTTCTGTGCTAGGTTCGATATGAAAAATTTTGCCATCTTTCACCAAGGCGGCGTTATTCATGCGCAACACCATTTCCAAAGTAGGCAGCAACTCTTCTTTGGCTAAAGGCTGTGTGGTCTGCAAGGTCACTTTACCGGCCACTTTGGGACTTAATACGTAATTTTGCCCCATGATGTCACTTAAGATGACTTTAGCCACTTCGCCCAAATCGGCCTCATCAAAATTAAGGCTATAGGTACCGACACCGTTAGTCACAGTGCGCCTGTGTTTGGCTATTGGCGGGGTTTCTGAAAACTGGTTGCGTGCGGGGAACAACTCTATTTTGGAACGCAATTGATCGGTACCAATCGGTTTGTTTTGCAATTCCTGATAATTGACGGGTTGTTTATATTGTTCTTTAGCCAATGGCGGTAACGGCATTCTAGGAACTGGCTTGGGCCTTAGCAACTCACAACCGGAAAGCGCTAAAGCAGCAACTACAAGATAAGATGCCGTTGTTAATTTTTTAAAATTGTTCATTGGTTCCATTGTCAAATGTGCTCGTATCTTGGCTAAATTCATCAGTTTGAAATTCTTGATCAGGCTCTGGCATAATCTCTTCGGAACCCGGAGGCATAGCCTCGGCCTCTGGTGTCGCTTCGGTACTAGGCTCTGGCATGGGTACAGGTTCGCCATTGGGTGGAGGTGCCGCCATAGGTTGGTTAGGATGGTTCATCTGGTCCTGGGCCTGTTCTTCGGGCGTTTTGGGATTGGCTGCCTCGGCATTGCGGCGCGGTGCTGTTTTGGGTTTAGGCTTGCGTAATAACAGCTCTTTTTGCATGCCGCCTTGATTGAGCACAACCTTATCTTTTTGAATCTCAGTCAATGTCCAGCCGTCAATATCCGCACCTTGGGATAGTTTTTTAAAATTACCTTTAGGCAATCTTACGGAACGGCTCAATAAGGCATACAATCTGGCATCTTTGGTATAAACACCATTCAATTGCCAATTAAACGGGCCGGTAGGTTTGGCAATTGACAGCTTAAGATCGGCGGGTGATTCTGGCGCGGGTCTTCGCCCTTGAATGAACAACGGCCTGTCCACCATATCAGCAAAGCTTTGTTCAGGCCTTTTGGTTAATGCAATGGTTGGCATTTGCGCGATTTGAGGGGGCTTTTTATCGGTTACCTTAAGCGCGGCCAGAGTTTGTTTGTGTACACGCTTTGCGTAAAACCATTCACCGGCAATAACTGCCAGCAACAGGATACAGAGCACCGTCAATAATTTAATAAGCTTGGTATTCATTTGGGTTGCTTCCTCATGAAGCTTACCGCTTGAAAATTGACGTTTAGCTCATTACTCGGCTCAAGCTTGCGTGTTATCCTGTTACGTTTGCCGCGCATGGGCCTGATGTCCATCTGGTCGATAATAATCAAGGGTGTTGCCGTTTCCAGTTTGTACAACACCGATCGCAGTATTTCCATATTGCCGGTCATGCGCACACTGACCGTTACCAAAGTAAACTTGTCTTTCTCGGTTTCGGAAAGCGCCTGGGTGCTGCTTAATTGGCCGCCGGCATCAACAATGGCTTTCTTGATGAATTCCTGCAATTCCGCAGAAGCCAAAGAAGGCGTATTCTGGGTGTTAAAATAACCTTGTTCCTGATGTTGGGCCTTGATTTTAGCCATACTTTTAAGTACGGAATCTTTTTTGGCCAAAATGCGCTCATATTTTTGCAACTTGAAAACCAGCGATTCTTTGGCTTCACTCAACTCCAGGTCTTTAGAGACAACGGGCATAATAATCACGCTCGCCAACAACAGGATGACTAAAACCAGCAGTCCGACAGCTAATAAGCGTTGGGTTTGGTTATTTTTTAACGCTGCCATCAATGCCTCCTGCTTTGGTCGCGTCCACAGTAATCTGGAAACGCTCCAGTTTAGTGACGGTATCTTGAGTCACTGGCGACACAAAACGTGCGTTAGCAAATATGTCCGAATCTTCCAAAATGGAAATCAAGGTTGATGCGTTGGGCGATTCGCCCTGAATTTGTAGCTGTTTCTCTGAATATTGCGCATAAGCCAGCCATGTATTGTCTTTTATCAAGGCACTTAATGTATCCAGGATCACCACTATGGCGGGAGTTGCACTTTTTTCTGCCAGCAATTGCCGCGTTTCATCCATCATGGCATCCATATTTGCCTGCAATACATTTACTTTTTTGGCTTCTTTTTCTATGCTGTCTACCCGTGCCTGTAAGGCTTTCACTTCACGGTATTCAAACCAAACCGGCATCACCATAGCCATTGTCATCAGCACCAAAAACAGCCCGATTAAACTGCCGTGCACTAAACGTGGCAAGTTGGCGGCTTTGGGCCTCAGCCTTTCTGGAAGCAGGTTGTAATAACCATGGCTTAAACCAAGATCATTAGGCGCTCCTTCAGAATCAATAAACAAAGGCGACATGCCCATATTTTTGGTGTCTTCATAAATGGCATCCATGGTTTCTTTCAGTGCGATAATCAGCATGACCCGTAACTGGCCCGGTTCATTCTCTACCTCTAAAGGTTGAGCGGCAAAATAGATTTGCTCGGTTTTAAAGGGGGTGTAACGATCCAGTTCATATGCGACCACTTGTTGGAGGTTTTCTTTGGCGGCGGCAGGTAATGACAGCTCTTTTTGGATGGCATCCCGCCCTGATAATCTGACGATTAACTGTGCTTTGGCCAATCTTTCATCGGTGGCTAGCAGTTCTTTGTATTGCGCCATGCCGGTTTCGTTGCGATCTACTCTTGCCAGTTGCTCGATGTGCTGATCGTCGGCAAAAGTCAGTGCAAACTGATTGCCATCAGGGCGGACAACCACAGTACCGCGCTTGTCGTTAACCAGCTGCTTAACCTTTTCGGGCACCAGAAAGCTGAGTTCGCTGCTCCACCAGCGCCAAAATTTTTTAAAATCCAGTTCAATCGTTGAATTGAGGTTCAGCATACTGTGCCACTAATAATTCACTCATTGCCGTTGAAAATAAAGAGATTTCATTTGCATAACTGCGTTGCCATTTC
>SBAV01000550.1 GCA_005239965.1 Methylobacter tundripaludum | reverse complement strand
GAGTTTTCACAATTTTGTTGCAAATATCTTCTACACAGCAGCAAACATAAATGATAAAGTCTTCGACAGGCATGGCTTTTCCCCATTGTTTGGTTGCTTTTTGGTAGAACAACCTTACAGGGATAAGTCATGCTTTCAACTAAATTAAAAGTCGAACATCGCGTATTTTCTATGTCGTAGCTGCCTTGGCTAGTTACTGTTTTTTTATTACCGCTCACTCATGACCAACTGAACGCCTTTTTTAACTTGGCCGCTACGGAAAGTGTTGTTTTGCGCCAGTGCTTTTTTTAGAAACATGGATGAATCAGGATCACGCCCAGCGGCGCTACCAATCCATTGTTGGGCGTATTCGGCGGCATCGTCTGGTGCTTGGCGAGCCCAATTTAGCAGGGTTTTAGTCGCCTCAACATTGCCCATCCAAGATAGGGCTGTACCACTGGCAACGAAGGCGGCAGATTCCTGTGGTTGGGTTTGGAAGGTTTTTTTAAGCAGCGGCAAGGCTTGTGGGTTACGTATTTCCTTCATGGCATTTAGGGCAGCCAGGGTTTGTGGGTCGTTGCTTTCGGCTAGGCTGTCTATGGTTTTGTTGCCGTCAAATTGGTCTAGCAGTAGTTGTATGCCTGTGGGTGCGCCTTCGTGGGCTATGCGTGCAGCCAGGGCGTTGGTTAGGTGCGATTCAGGTTCTAGTTGTTGCCAAAGGCTTTCTAGGATAGGCGAAAATTCTGGGTGGGCTGTCAGTTCCCATTCACTTAAGCCGCTTGGCCCTCTACCGATGGCTTCGGCTATGGCGTAACGCAAGGTGTCGTCGTTGGTTTCTTTTAGCAGTTGTGCCAGCACTTCTAATGCACCTACCGTTGATGCCTCGCCCAGCAGGTTAACCACTTGTGCGCGTTGGCTGGCGGATAGGCTGGTGTTGCGTAGCATTTCTGCGGCTTCTGCGTAAATGGCTTCTCCGTTGCTTTGCCTGAGTTTTTGGGCAAGGGCAGATGTGGCCAGTGTTTGGTCAATCATGCTGTTGTCCATTAACTCGCGCCAGCGTTCCCAAATGGTTTCAACGGGGGAATTGTAGAGTTTGTCGTAATCCTCTTGGGTGTTTATGGTTTTTTCGGGTACAACAGCAGGTGCTGCCGAAGCAGCATTAGCTACTTCGGCAGTGTGGGATTTTTCCTTAGTAGGTGTTGCTGGTGGATACTCCTTTTCCACCGTTGTAACAATAGGCAGCTTTTGGGGCATTAAATTTACGCCATCCTTGGCGTAATAAATTCCTAGCCCAATAGTGCCTAGCACTACCAATCCAGCAGAAAGAAGATGGGGTATTTTCATGAACAGTTTAATACCCACTGAGTTAATCCTAAGCGACACATCATTGCATTAATGTCCGATACTTCCGAGGGTTCTTCTGTATGTAAAACTATATTGCCACCGTGAATCAAATCCTGTTTAGCTTTGTAACTTTGGCTATTAACAGGAACTATACCATCACCTAGTAGGCCTGAATTATCAGCATTGGTTGTTGCAGAACCCAATATGTCATTAGTGGCTTCAATAGAAAGCTGAAAGCCAGCCGCAGGTTTTGGTGATGTTAATCCATTTCTACCTTTGGGAAAGATATCGTATATAACTCCTAGCCCTTTGGCATCTATCTGAGTTAATTGACCAATAGGTGAACCAGCATATCGAATTTGTCCTGTGACTATATTATTTGGTATGGTGCCTTTGTCGAGCTTCAAAATTTGTGCTGAATTCGATGCTAAATAATTTATAGTTGGGCGACGCGCATCAAGACCTTGCCCAATTGTTTTTAAAAGAGTTTTTAGAAAGTCAATGGCTTTCCAGTCATTATTGCAGCTCTTTTTTTCACATATAACTCTTGAATGATTTGGGTTTTTTAACCAAGCATAGATTTTACCGATAGGTGAACCATGATGAGGTGTTCCCGTAGTTATTAATGTATCTACATATTTAGATAATTGCTGCGCTTGACTATTTGAAGAAGAAAGGAATGCTCGGGCAGCTAACCCCCCACGGCTATGGCCTATCAATGTTAGATGTGCGCCTGGATGCTGAACGGAAATGGCTTGTAAGGCCATTTGGATTTCTTTACCTAATTCATCAAAATCCGAAAAATCCCCTGCCAAACGAACATTATTATTTTCAGCCCAATCTTTAGCATTATTTGATAAAACTTTTCCATTTTTGTCTTTTATTACATCAAGTAATCCAGTATCAAGACTAGTTTTATCATTGTCATAAGCACCAAACCTGACGGCATAGCAAAAAAGTCCATGGTTAGTTGGTTGCTTTTTCTCAAGCGGTTTAGTAATAGGCTTGTTATCTTTTATGCCTGCAATACCATCATCAATTATTACACCATTATAAATTGAATTACAGGGTTTAAAGTTTTTGTCCTTTTTAACAAAGTCACTCCATACGGATGGCTCAGAATTCATACCATGCAATAGCAACACGACTTTTTCACTAGGCAATTGCTCAAATATTGCACCTATCGAATACGTACCTCCCGACTGAACTTTAATCGTACAGGTTGGTTGTGCACCACGGCTTTTACAATCTGGGCCACTCCAAGTAGTTAACTTGCTGCGTAGCCCTGCTTTTGCAGTAAGTGTTATTGAGCCGCCACTGGCAAGAGGAAACTTAACTGTTGCTGTACAAGTAGTACCACAGTTTATTCCTGAGTTACCGAAGTTACCCATAACCGTACCTACACCCGTACCTGCTTTCGGTACATTAACCTGCACAACAGACCCCACACCAATAGCCGCTGTAACCGCTTTATTATTGGCCGAATTTTTGTCCGTATTGTCAGAACTGATGGTGGCAGAAATTTTAGGATTACTGCCAATCGCCGCAGTGGATGCCTGAATTTTAAAAGAAGGGGCAAGCGTATCACCCACTGCAAAGCTGGTATCCGTACACTTCACTGTACTTCCACTTCGGGTACAACCTGTGGGTAATACACTGTTAAGACTAATACCATTAGGCAAGGTAATGGAAACTGTAGCATTTTTAGCAGTTGCTGGGCCATTGTTAGTTGCCAAAAAACTAACGCGATAATTGGCGGTTGTATTATTTGCATCCATTGTTTTTGGAGCAAGTGTTAAAGCAATCCCCAAATCCGCACTGGTATCAACCGCAATACCTTCCCCCGTTAAACCAATCTGCAAATCTGACGCAGTAACACCATTACTAGGCACAACAACATAGCCTTGTTTTGAACCCGCCACAGCCGGATTAAAAGCCACCGTAAACTGGCAAGTAGCGTCCTTAACTAAATGGGCGTTATTACAGCTATTGGTATCAAAAGTAAAATCAGCATCGCCATTAAGGTTTAATGCGCCAATATCCAACGTACCCGTGCCAGTATTGGTTAAGGTAACCGTTTTTTGGGTTGCTTGGCCTACGGGTTGCTGGCCAAATAGAAGGTTTGTAGGGTTGGCGCTGATGATGGGCGTTTCTGTAACGGTATTACCATTAGTGACTCTAATCCAGTCAAAAGTACCGGGCGAATGATTTGTAGAAGCAGTTCCTATACGTAGGTAAAAAGTTTTACCCGCGATAGTAGTAGCTAGTTTTCTAGTCTTGGTTTCTGTAATATTTGCTAAGGTATCGCCACGTTCAATGGTAAAAGAAGTTCCATCAACCGTAACTCGATATTCTTTAAATGTGTTTACGGATGGATGAGTATTTGTAGAATCTGGGGTGAGGCCAAAGCTACCTGAGCCATGCAGATAAAGACCAGCCCAATAATTTGATTCCCCAGCTGAAATATAATCTCCTGTTTTTGTATCGATAAGATCAATATGGGTATCTCTACCTGACCCTAATCCGGCAAATCTGGCTTCAATTACGATTTTGTCGCCAGAAAAAGTCGCTTTGTTTTCAGTGTTAGCAGTTCTCCAAGCACCAAAAGTTACTGTACCACCGGATACAGTTATAATCCCTGGTGTTTGGCTTGGTAAATTAAATTGTCCAGGAGACCAATAGATACTTTGAAGCTCTGCTCCGTCAAATTCATCTGAGAATTGAGCATTAGCAGTATTGCTAACTGTACAGGCAATCAGTAATGCCAGTAAGCCAACAATAAATCGCCATAGTGTTGGTGCTTGGTGCTTGGTGCTTGGTGCTTGGTGCTTGGTGCTTGGTGCTTGGTGCTTGG